>JBBSHM010000047.1:0-18007 GCA_038253125.1 Acidimicrobiales bacterium | reverse complement strand
GCAACGGGGCCAGCCACACCTTTGACGGGGACAATGTCGACTTCGCGCTTAACGTCGAAAACGGCGAAGGTAAGTGCCCGTTTTTCATCGCACACAACGTGATCCAGAGCAACACGTTCGGCACGATCTCGCCGTACCCGCCCGGGATACTCGAATGCTTGAGAGACAACAACAACGTGATACTGAACCCGCCCCCTCCGCCGGGAGCCAGCCCGGCGGCCCAGGCCCAGGCCCAGGGCGCTTCGGGGAGACCATCTGGGACAGCGCAGGCGATTTCACCCCGGCGAGCCCCATAGAGAAGTCAACAGGGTGAAAGGGCAGGCTCGAAGAGCTTCGAGCCTGTCGTAGGATCGCCAGTCGATCTTCGTGACGCGCCTAGTCTACCTGCGTCCGGATTAGCTCGCCTCGCCCAGACGTGATGGCGAACCGCTAGATCCCGGGCGCCGCCGGCAGCCCGGGAAACGAGGGCCTGCCGCCGAGGAGCCAAACTGGGTCCCGCCGGACGCGATGGCGCTCTCGCCCCTGGCGAGGGGCTCGACCCCCGAAACGCACTCAAATCACGGCTGACATCTACGCACGGGTCCTTGAGGACGCCAAGCCCCGCGCCTTCGCTACCGTCGACTTGGACGCCGGGAGCACCAACCCGGCGACACCGGCACTTTGGCGCGTGGGCAGCGTTAACCCCGGCGACGAGGACCAACCGTAGCCACAGTGGTAGCCAACGTGTCCCGGCACGTGGCGACGCTGGTGGAACGATTCAGCCAAGTTGCCCAGCAAACAAGCTGTTTCCACGAACTCAGCCACAGTGCTGGACGTTTCCAGACCAACCAACCGGTTAGGTTCTTGCTTCGGAATCCCAGCCCCGAAGTCAAGCCCGTGCCCTGCCGGCTCAGGTGGCGGCGAGGGCCTCGAGGATGGTGGTGGGGGAGTCGATCTTAGTGCAGAAGGACGCTGCGCCCTGGCCACCGGCCTTCTCCATCAGGTAGGCGGGCTCGAGCGACGACAGCACCACGACCTTGGCCGCAGGGGCCACGGCCAGGAGGAGGGGCAGCGCCTCCAGACCTCCCATGCCGGGCATCGCCAGGTCGAGCAGGATGATGTCCGGTGCGTGGTGACGGGCCAGCGCGATTGCCTCCCGACCGTCCTCGGCCTCGCCGACGATCCGGTAGCCGGGCTCGCTCTCCACGATGAGGCGGAGCATCTGACGGTAGGTGCGGTCGTCGTCGACGATCAGCACGCGGCGGACGCCGTCGCCGGTAGGGGCATCGGGACGGGGCGCGCTGCGCCGCTCGGCCCGGGCGACCGAGGCCGAGCCCGACCCGCGCTGCTCGGCCATCCACGACGTGGCCTGCACGGCTGGCAGCGGTCGGCTCCACAGGTAGCCCTGGCCCTGCGCGCACCCGATGGTCCGCAGCTCCTCCAGCTGCTCGAGCGTCTCGACGCCTTCGGCGATCGTAGTCAACCCAAAGGCGTGGGCCAGGTCGACGACGCTTGCCACTATCGCCCTGTCCTCGTTGTCCCGGCCCAGACCCTGGACGAAGGACCGGTCGATCTTCAGCGCGTCTACGGGGAACTGCTTCAGGTAGGTGAGGGACGAGAACCCGGTCCCGAAGTCATCGACGGCGATGGACACCCCGATGCCCCTGAGCCGGGCCAGGGCGCGGGTGCTGGCTTCGGCGTCGCTCAGGAGCACGCTCTCGGTGATCTCCAGGCACAGCTGCTCGGGGCGAAGCCCTGAGCGGGACAGCGCCGTCTCGACCGCCTCGTACAGGCTCGGGTCGAGGAGCTGGCGGGGGGCCAGGTTGACCGACAGCTTCAACGGCCGGAGGGCGGCCGCGGTCCCGGTCAGCCGTGCCGCCTGCCAGGACGCCGCCTGGCGGCAGGCGGTGCGCAGGACCTCTGTCCCCATCGGCAGGATCAGGCCCGTCTCCTCGGCCAGAGCGATGAACTCGACGGGGGCGAGCAGGCCGAGGCCGGGCCGGTCCCAGCGGACCAGCGCCTCGAAGCCGACGAGCTGCCCGGTGATCAGGTCGATCTCGGGCTGGTAGTGGACCACGAACTCGCTGCGCTCGAGGCCTCGCCGCATGGCGTTGACCGTCTCGTGGCGAGTGGTGGCGGCCTGCCTGGTGGTGGCGTCGAAGATCTCGTGGCGGTCACGGCCGCCTTCCTTGGCCTGGTACATGGCGGCGTCCGCATCGGCCACCAGCGCTTCGCACGAGGAGGCCGACCTCCCAGCCGCCAGGTAGGCGATCCCGATGCTGACCGTGACCGCCGTCTCCTCGCCGGCGACCTCGACGGGCTGGCCCAGCATGCCGGCCAGGCGGTCGGCCAGCCGCTCGGCCTCGGGCTCGGTGCTGACGTCCTCGCAGAGGACGACGAACTCGTCGCCGCCGAATCGGGCCACGGCGTCGCCCGGCCGCATGCCCGCTCGCAGGCGTCGGCCCACCTCGACGAGCAGCTCGTCGCCGGCGGCGTGACCCCGGCTGTCGTTCAGCCACTTGAAGCGGTCGATGTCGAGGAAGAACACGGCTAGGCCGCACGCGCGCTTGCCGCGGTCCATGCGCTCGGCCAGCTGCTTCATGAAGGCGTCCCGGTTGGGCAGCCCGGTCAGTGGGTCATGGATAGCCTGGTGGGCGAGCGCACCTTCGGCGGCCCGGCGGTCGGTCACGTCCTGAACGGTCCCGAGGAGGCGGGACACCCCGTCGGCGGCGAGCACGGGCCGAACCCGGCCGTGGGCCCAGCGCAGCGAGCCGTCGGGCCGCAGGATCCGGAACTCGACCGAGCCCGGCTCGGCCGTCGTCTTCGCCTGATCCCACACCGCGGCGACCTGTGACCTGTCCTCGGGGTGGACCCGGGAGAGGAAGTCGGGACCGCAGTCGACGGGCTCATCGGTGGCGAAGCCCAGCAGGTGCCGCATCTCCTCGGACCAGCTGACCTGGCCGCTGATGAGGTCCCAGGTGTAGCTGCCCAGCTGAGCCGTGCGCTGCGCCTCGGCCAGCTCCAGCTCACGTTCGGCCAGGGCGGCGCGGGCCAGCCAGTCGCGCTGGAACAGCTCGGCCCGGTCGATTGCCAGGCCGGCGAGGTGGCCGAGCGACTCGAGGATGGCCAGCTCGTCGGGACCCACCACCTTGGCCCCGGCGCGGGGGAGCAGTACCAGCCAGCCCTCACGCAGGGGCACGGCCAGGACCTCGGGCGTGACGACGGAACTGGTGGCTGGCCCCGTCGGAACCGCCAGTCGCGAGACGGCCGCCGCCGCCGGCTCCGGATCCACCCCATGGGTGGCGACAACCGCACCGCTGCGGTCGATCAGCACGGCGGCCCGAGCGGCGATCAGGCGGACGGCCTGCGGCAGGACGATCCGGGCGACAGCCTCCTCGGACTCGGCCGCCATGAACCGAGCTTCTCCAACCCGCAGGGCGAGGAGCTCTGTGCGTCGCCATCGCGCCCGTAGAGCCCGGGGGGCGGACTGCCCAAAGAAGAAGAGGAGGGCGGTGCACGCCCCCGCGCCCTGGACCGCCAGCAGCAGCCCGGTCGAGTGCCTCGGTGAGGTGGCGACCAACGGCACCAACGAGACGTTGAGCACGGCGACGGCCAGGCCGAGGGCGCGCACGGGGTTGGCTCGAATGGACACTTCTGTGTATAGATCGGCATCTAGCGGCCACGATCCATAGGCCGAACGAACCATTCGTGGCCCGGCCGGCAGCGCTACGGGGCCGTAGCTCAATGGTTAGAGCAGGGGACTCATAACCGCAGGGCTGTACTCGGCCATGCGCCGGGACGAACATGCAGGTCAGCGACCTGCGGGTTCGAGCGATTGTGCACGAATCCCTGCTCTGTGCGGCCTCGCCTAACAGCAGGGACTGGTGCTCTCCCGGCTACCCGAACGGGACCTCGATCTCGAGGTCCCCAGAGCGAGGGAGCCAAGATGACGATGACCGACGAGACGAAGGTGGCGGCCAGCACGGCCGTGGACGTGGAGGCCGTCTACGGCCGGGCGTTGCTCGACGAGGTGGCCGCTGTCACCGAGCAGCTGGCCATGATGAGGGACGACCTGCGGGCGTTCATGGTCCGGGCCACGGGTGCTGTGAGCGCTTGCGGCGCCGCCGAGGACCGGGTGCTCAAGGAGACACCGGCCGAGATTGCTGACCAGTTGGCCGAGGTGCTCACCAACCTGGCCGGGGTCGAGGCGCTGAGCGACCTGGCACTCGAGGTCGGGATCCAGTGGTCGATCTTCGACCCGGACGTGCCCGGCGACAACCCGGTGCCCGGCCAGTTCGTCCCCGGGATGTTCGGCCAGTGGGCGCCGCCGCACGGCTGGAGGAGCGGCTCGGATTCGTCCGCTTCGGCCTCGATGTCTTGGCCGCCGCCATGGTCACCAAAGACGAGGCGAAGGCCGGCATGGTCGAGGACTTCATCAGCTCGCTGCCGGTCGACGGGTCGGTGCCCGACGACTGCTGGCCGGCGCCCTCGACACTGTGGCCAGCCTGGCGGCGGCCTAGGCGAGCCGCCTGCGCGGTGAGGCGCCGGGCAGGTGACTGACCCGGCGCTCCTCTCAGCGTCTCAGGCCGCCATCTCCCAGGTCGACCAGGCCCTCATCGGCCGCTTCGACACCGCCATCGGGTCGTCGCTGTCTCCCTGGGCCCGCCGGAACCGCCAGAACGCCCTGCAAAGCCTCACCTGCCACGTCGACCCGGTCCCGCTCGCCGAGGTCACCGTCGACCAGCTGGCTGGGACGGCATACGCCCCGCACCCGGGACCTGTGGCTCTCCCACGCCGGCCAGTTCTACGTCTGGGCCAAGGAGCACAAGATCCGGGCAGACCCGTCGCCGAACTCCGCCGGAGAGGCAAGCCTGAAGCGCGGGTGAAGCCAGCGCCAGGAAGCCTGGAGCACCTGGCCTACACGTGGATCAGCGAGCGCCGGGTGGCAGCCAACATCAACCGGACCACCGAACGGCAACAGCGGGGTGTGCTCCTCACCTTCGTCGACGCCGCGTGCTCCCGGCGTCAAACCTCTTCGGGCGAGCTAGGGCGGGGGGGTTACGGTCCACCCGAGGCGGCGGAGGGCCTCGGCGACAGCCGGTGCATGGCGTCGAGCCGCGGCCTTTGCCTGGCGCTCCTCCCACTCCTGGCGCTTCGTCCTGAGCACGATCCGCCAGTCGCGACGGGTCGGCTCTACGAACTTCTCGGCCAGCAGGAACTCGACGAAGTCCTCCATCGTCGGGCGGAATCGCCGGCCGCCGGCCGGGATGTGGACGGTGTGGAGCGACCGCAGCGGCTGGCCGCTGAGGGTTAGGGCCGTCCCCCACAGCGCCCCGTCGGCGTCGACGTGCACGTGCGCGTCCGGGCGGTCAGGGCCCTTTCCACGGTCGTACTCGATGCGGAGAAGGCATCGGCCGTTAGGTGTGAGGGATAGGCCAATGCTGGACCCTTGGACACGGAGGTAGTCGCCGTCGGGATCGAGGTCGTAGCGGTAGAAGAACCGGAGGTCGATGCCGGCGGTGGTGGTGGCCATCCGGCCCGGTTCGCCTGCCGTCCCGTCGGCGGGCCGGATGATGCCCTGCCCGTTGCTGTGCTCGGCGACCGAGAGGACCGTGACTGGGCAGATCAGCTCGAGGACGTCGAGAAGCCCCCGGGCGAAGTGTTCGGCGGCAGCGGCCAGCGGCTGGTCAGGCACCGACCAGGATGGCCCCGGCGAGCAGCCACAGGTCCCGTAGCCGAGGGTTCTCCAGCTCATCGGAGCGGCCCAGCTCGACGAACCGGTCGAAGGTCATGCGCTCCTCAGCCAGGACCCGGTCGACGTCGGCCCGCAGCTCTTCGCTGGTGATGACCCGATGCTGCACCCTGCGGCTGTCCCTTGTCATCGTCACCCTCTCATCGTCCCACGAGCCCGGCGGCAAGGTACGCCATGGGCGTGACCACGAGGAGGCGAGCCGGGGGGGCGTCGCCGAAGCCGAGCAGGAGAACCGGGGCCGATCCTTGCGAGCCCGTTCCCGAGCGCTCACCGGCCTTAACGGCAAGAGCCGACCCCGGGGGGCAAACCGGCGGTGGCCTGATCTCGGGAGGCAGCACCTCGTTCTGCCCGGCGCCGGCCGCTCACCGCAGCGGCCTGGGCACGCCGAGCGCCCGGATCGTCGACAGGAAGTCGAGGGGGGCCATCATCACCCCGTAGGGCCTCGGGGTGACCCAGTTCAGCTTGAAGGTGCCGACCAGCTCGTCCCCGCCGGACTTGTTGAGGATCGCCTCGCAGCGGGCGCCCACGCAGTACCAGATCGTCTCGGCCTTGCCGTCGACGCCGGCCTGGTCGTTGTCACCCTCGAGCAGGGCCAGGGCGGCGGGGGCGGCCTGCCGGTCGCCGCTGGCCCGCAGGCCGATCGCCCGCTTCTTCAGCTCCTCGAAGCTGTGCACGTCGGCCAGGTTGGCGACCGTCCAGCGGATCCCCTCGGCCAAGTCGCACAGCACCTGCGCCTTCACCGCGTCGCCGTCGTTGACGCGGCCCGCAGGGCGCCGAGGATCTCCCTGCCGCCGGGCTCATACCGGCGCACCGCCAGGGTCTGCTGGTAGGCCAGCTGGCCGAGCTCCTCGGCGGTCTGGGGCGGCTCCGGGGCGTCGAGCGCCTCCTCGGCCGCCTCCCGGTCGGCGGCGGCCATCGCCCGGATCGCCTCGACGGTTCGGCGGGTCTCGAAGATCGCCGAACCCTTCGCGTTCTCGGCGGCGACCCAGATGCTCTTGTACACGTCGGCCGCCACCATGTCCTTGACCGATGCGGCGAAGCTGGCCATGAACCTCTCGCACAGGTCGAACTGGGTGGCGTAGGCGGCGCTGGGGTGGAAGGTCAGGGCGGGGGAAGGCGCAGACATGGGGATCTCCGGTGGGGTTAGGCGGGCGTCAGGCGGGCTTTGAGGGCGGCGGCGGCGGCGACCTGGATCGACCAGTCGCGCCCGGCCCGAGTCGAACCGGGCAGTCGCCCGCCTCCGCCAGGCGACGGATGCAGCGCTGCTCCTCGGCCCCGTCATGGCTGCCGGCCCGGAGATGCCGGGCGAAACAGGTGGGGCAGGTCAGCCCGGCCTCCTGGTGGTGGCAGCACAGCAGCCAGGCGCCGGCCTGGAGGTGCGGGCAGCATCGTGGCCGCCCGTGGGTCGTGAGGGCAATGGCTCGGTCGAGAGCGGCCCGTGGGCCCGGTAGCAGCTCGGCGATGGCCGGCGATGGCAGCGTGTCCCAGGGCGGCGACTCCCACCCGGGGCGGTCACCCTCCGCTCCCCAGCTCGCGGACGTCGAACGTGGGCATCAGCTCGGCGACGGTCGGCAGCTTCGCTAGGAAGGCCCGGCCCTCGTCCGTGGTGAGGGCCGCGGCGGTGAGCTCGGTCAGGACGTCGAGGGCGGCCTCGTCGATGGCCAGCTTGGCTGCCCGGCTGTCGGCTTGCACTCGCCGCTCTGCCACCTTGCGGAGCTCGACGCGTCGCGATGCGGCGGCGTTCTCGCCCCTTCCCCACCACCCGCATGTCAACCTCGGCCGGAAGTCCTGCTGGATACCCATCTCTCGGCACCGCTGAGCCAGTTCGGCATCGAGGGCGGCGACCTTCTGCTCGGCGTGGGCGGACAGGTCCCGGAAGGCTTCGTCGTCGGCCTTGTAGACGGACGCCAGCTGGGCCTCGACGTCGGCGAGGAACGCCGCCGCCCGGGCTTCGGCACCACCCTTCGCGACACGGGCTCGCTGCCTCGTGAGGCTCTTCAGCTCCTCGCGCTCGCCCTTGGTCGTCGGCGTCATCGGACGCACCCGTCCTCGAGGCGGACGAGGCCGTCGTTGCTGCGGCAGACCCCCTGTTCAGCAAGAGCTGCCAGGCGCAGCCAGCTTCGAATCCGGTGGCGTGCGACTGCTAGACGAACCGTTTCGGTTGCCCCTATGGCATGCTGGTCCTGGCGGCGGCTAGGTCCACCTGGGCGGCGGCCTGGACGAGGCGGGCGTGAACGGTGAGGTAGCCCTCCTCCTCGTCCTCCGTCATCGTCTCCGCCCCTTCTCGTCGCCCAGGAGGCTTCCGAGGGCGAGGGTGCGGGCGGTGGCCCGGGCCCGCTCTCCGGCGGCGCTCCGGCCGTAGCGGTGGGCCATGGCCGGGCTCTTCCAGCCGGCGAGGTTCATGAGGTCGCCCTCGCTTCCGCCCTGGCAGCGAAAAAGGTGGGCCCAGGTGTGGCGGAAGGCGTGCGGGTTGATGCGCTCGAGGCCGGCGGCGTTGCTGCGCCGGGCGAGCACCTGGGCGATGCCACTGGCCCGCAGGCGGCCCTTGCTGCCAATCCAGAGCCAGGGCAGGCTGTTGTCGGGGTGCTGGGTCCTAGCACGAACGTATCGGGCCAGGTGTTCGCCGGTGTCGGGGTCGAGCTGGGCCAGCCGGGTGCCGGTCTTGCCGGTGAGGAGGACGGCGTCCATCTTGCGGTTCCAGCCGTCAACGGTCATCGCCTCGAGCTCGCCGAGGCGGGCGCCGGTGGCGAAGAGCACGAAGATGAGGGCGGTGTCCCTCCTGCCGAGGAAGTCTTTGCCGGCGCAGGTGGCCAGCAGCTGGCGGATGTCCTCGACGTCGAGGACGGGGACGGCCTTCTCCTCGACCTCGGGGGCGATGGCCTTGGCGAAGGGGGAGGTGGCGTCGGTCTCGGCGGCCCACCAGGTGAAGAACGGGCGGAGGTTCTGCCACCTGATACGGATGGTGGACCGCTCGAGGTGGCCGTCGAGCATGCTGTCCACCCAGGCGTCGACGTGCTGGCGGGTCACGGTCGAGGGGTCGCGGGGGTGCCCTTGGTCGGCAGCCCAGGTCCAGTAGGCGCGCCAGCTCTTCTCGTAGATTGCGGCGGTGGCCGGCCTCCTCCCCTTGCGGCGCAGGTGCCGGGCGAAGTCGTCCCAGGCGTTTTCGACCAGGTCGGGTGAGCTTGGACCGGGGGACACCTTGTTTCTCGGTCCTGGGGACTCTCCTGCTGAGCGGGTCAGCGACGCCTCGGCTGTCTCGGACTCGTTCAGCGACCTGCGGCGGGGGGCTCTGGCCTCTTCGGTGTCGTTCACGGTCCTCCGGAGGATGACGAATCTCCTGCTTTACAAGCGCCATGCTAGCAGGTACAGTGCCTCTCACGCCGGGTTTCGCTAGTGAACATGCGGGATTCGACGGGGCCGTAGCTCAATGGTTAGAGCAGGGGACTCATAATCCCTCGGTTGCGGGTTCGATCCCCGCCGGCCCCACGGGATTCTGGCCCTCAGAGGCCCCGAAGGCCAACGTCCATCCAACATCTCCCGGAACCGTCAGGCGGCATGGTCCAGTATCTGCGGACAGCGCCCGGCATGCGGGAGCGGGCGCCGGGGGTGTGGGAGCTCATCCTCGAGGCGGGCCGCGATCCGGTCACCGGCCGGCGCCGCCAGGTGAGCCGGGTGGCCACGCTCCGCGCCGGCCGGAGTACGCCCGGGCCATGTTCGTGGCGGCCACCACCGGCGTGCGCCGGGCCGAGCTGTGTCCCTGCGCCGCCAGCGCGACGTCGACTGGGACCACGCCGTGCTGTCGGTCTCGTGCAGCATCGTCAACCTGGCCGGCCAGCCCAGCCGAGAGATCCCGACCAAGAACGTCCAGACCCGCCCGGTGGCCGTGGACTCGACGACGTTGTCGATGCTCCAGGCCCAGGTCGACATGCTAACCGCCCGGGCGGCGGCGGCCAGCCGGGCGCTCGGCGCCGACGCCTACGGCCAGGACCTGGGCTTCTCCCCGGCGGCGGTGGCGATGCGCGCCGGCCACGACCCCTCGGTGGCCTCGAAGCACTACACCGGCAAGATCGCCGCAGGCAACCCGGGCCCTGGCCTCCGCTGTGGCGTCCCTCCTCGTCACACCCACAACGGCCCCGAATTCATCGCACACTGGTGACAGCCGGATCTCCAGGTGCCGCCACGTCCCGTCCGCGTGGCGCGACCGGACACTCGCGGTTGAGGGAGCACCGCCGAGCACCTCGCCCAAGGGCCCGGAACATGTCGGCGGCGTCGTCCGCGTGGACTCGCTCGCTGCGCCGGGCCGGTCATCAAGTGGTCAGGTGGGGGAGCCGGCCGCGTTGAGCCTGGGCAAGCTGGCTCCCGGTCAGCACGAGTACTACCTCGACACCGTGGCCAAGGGTGCCGACGCTCTCGCCTCGGTCCTGGCCCACCGGCATCCGGCGACTTTCTGACCGGTGGCCGCTCCCATCCGCGGTCGCCGGGTTCGACGCCACCTTCTCGGCCCCGAAATCGGTCCTATTTCGTTCCCACAATGCAGCGGGCCACGCCTGGAACCCGGACCTTGCCGTCCTTCTCGTATGCGCTCACGTCCGCGACGACGACTGACCCAATCCGCTCCCGGGTCGCTTGGTCGACCTGCTCGAGCGCCACAACAGCGGACGAGACGTGCTCGCTGACCACCTCCCAGTACTGCGCGGGCGTCGACGTCACAAGCTCGACGTCGACGTCCCACTCGGCGACGTCGCGCAGTCCCGCGCCTTCGTACAGGGCACTGACGTACCCTGGGGTCGCGCACCGAAACATCCCCGGTCCATCCGGGTCGGGTGGTGCCAGCACCACCTCGGTGGCGATCGCCTGCATGGCGATCGACGTCCACGGGTTCCCCTCAGGCTTCACCCATACCGACGCGCACACGCGTCCACCCGGCTTAAGCACGCGCGCGAACTCGGCCGTCGCCTCGGCCATGTCGGGAAAGAACATGTAGCCAAAGCGCACGGAGACGCTGTCAAATGTGGAGTCGTCGAACGGCAGATCGTCGGCGCTGCACACTTTCGTCTCGATATTGGTGACCCCCTGGGCGTCCGCTCGCCGCACTGCTACTTCGAGCATCTCCGGTGCGAGGTCGGTCAGGACGACGCGTCCATTCGGCGAGAGTCGGGCAATACTCAAACCTGGCTCACCGGTGCCGGAGGCGATGTCGATATGCTGATTATGTTCAGTAATTTCTAGACTCCCGATGATCGCTACGCCGACCGGGCCCAACTGATGGAAGATGACCGTGTGCCACTTCTCCCAGCCGCCAGAGTACCTCGCCCACGTCGCTCGCTGCGCATCCCGGACCTTGTCAGCGCCTGGCACCGGCCCTCCCGTGATTGATACGGCCTTCGAACACGAAGACACACCTGGGGGGAGCGTAATGCCCGATCGGGAGCACACCGTCGACCACAGGGCCTTGCCCTAGACGCGCTGCAGCACCCGCCCGGCGGCCGGCTGTTCAACATCCGTCCAACATCTCCCGGAACCCTCAGAGGGCATGGTCCGGCACCTGCTGGTGGTGCCCTTGGTCGCCGCCGGCCTCGCCGCCGAGATCTGCTGGGAGCTGGTGGGCCGGGAGCAGCAGGCCGACAGGACCGGTGTGGCCGGACCTGTCGTCGGGTAGAGGAAGGACGCAGGCGGACTTCCGCCCAAATCTACGGGGAAAGGTTCGATGGAGATCTACAGCGTGAGCGACTTCGTGATCGACCGGCTGATCGAGTGGGATCTCCACCGCTTCTACGGGTACCCGGGCGACGGGATTGGCGGCTTCGACGGCGCCCTCGGACGGGCGGAGCGGGCGAACAAGGACTTCCGCTACCTGCGCCCCACCCACGAGGAGATGGCGTCGCTGATGGCCTGCGCCCACGCCAAGTTCACCGGCGGCGTCGGCGTCTGCATGGCCACGTCGGGCCCCGGAGCCCTCCACCTCCTCAACGGGCTGTACGACGCCAAATCCGACAACCAGCCGGTGGTGGCGATTGTCGGTCAGCAGGCCCGGGTGGCGCTGGGCAGCCACTTCCAGCAGGAGCTCAACCTGGAAAGGGTCTTCGGTGATGTTGCCGAGTTCGTGAAGACCGTCAGCACCCCCATGCAGGCCCAGCTGGTGGTGGACCGGGCTGTGCGCATCGCCCGGGCGCAACTCGGCCCCACCGTCATCATCCTGCCGGCCGACGTGCAGAACCTCCCCATGGAGGAGCCCACGGCCGAGCACTTCGTGTCCCGCACCGGGGTCGGTCACGCGTCGCTGCACATCACCCCGGCCATCGAGGACCTGCGGGCGGCGGCGGCGGTGCTCAACGTCGGCACCAAGGTGGCCATGCTGGTGGGCCAGGGCGCCATGGAGGCCACCGACGAGGTGCTGGCTGTGGCCGACAGGCTGGGGGCGGGCATCATCACCGCGCTGCTGGGCAAGGGGGCGGTGCCGGGCGACGTCCCCCACCACACCCAGCAGCTGGGCCTGCTCGGGTCCAAGCCCAGCTACGACATGATCCAGGGTTGCGACACGCTGCTCATGATCGGGTCCAACTTCCCCTACAGCGAGTTCCTGCCGCCCGACGGCCAGGCTCGCGGGGTCCAGATCGACCTGCAGCCCCGCCACCTCAGCCTGCGGTACCCGATGGAGGTCAACCTGTGGGGCGATGCCAAGACCACGCTCGCCGCCCTCCTCCCGATGCTGGACCAGACCGGCGACCTCTCGTGGCAGCAGGGCATCGCCAAGCAGATGCGGGACTGGGACATCCAGACGGCCCGCCAGGCCGAGGTCAAAGCCGATCCGATCAACCCGCGCCTGGTCTTCCACGAGCTCAACCGTCGCCTCCCCGAGGACGCCATCGTCACCGCCGACGCTGGCACCACCGCCGACTGGTACGGGCACCACATCAAGCTCGGTCGCAACATGATGGGCAACCTTTCGGGCAGCCTGGCCACCATGTTGGCGGCCATGCCCTACGCCATGGCCGCCAAGTTCGCCTTCCCGGAGCGGCCGGTGGTCTGCACCATCGGCGACGGGGCCTTCCAGATGCTGGGCATGAACGGGCTGATCACCGTCAAGCGGCACTGGCCGGACTGGGCCAACCCGACCTTCATCGTGTTGGTCCTGCACAACGACGACCTCAACCAGGTGTCGTGGGAGATGCGCGAGGCCGGCGACCCCCGCTTCGACACCAGCCAGCTGGTCGAGGACGTCGACTACGCCGGCTATGGGCGTCTGCTCGGCCTCCACGGCATCAGGGTGGACGACCCGGCCCAGGTGGGCCCGGCCTGGGACGAGGCCTTCGCCGCCGACCGGCCCGTGGTGCTCGACGTCCACACCGACAAGAACGTCCCGCCCCTGCCGCCCCACATCTCCTACGAGCAGGCCAAGGGGGTGGCGGGTGCCCTGCTCCACCGCGACCCCGACGGCCGCCAGGTGGTCGCCAACAGCGCCCGGGCCTTGGCCGCCCGCCTCTTCGCCGGCCACGCCGAGGAGAGCGACGGCGGAACCGCCGGAGCGTGAAGGCTCGTCCTCAGGCCACAGTCGAACGGGTCGACGTCGCCGCCTACCAGGTCCCGACCGAAGCACCCGAGTCCGACGGGTCGCTGACCTGGGACGCCACCACCATCGTCGTGGTCGAGGTGACGGGCGGCGGGATGCGGGGCCTCGGCTACAGCTACACCGACGCCGGCGCCGCGTCGGTGGTGGCCGGCACCCTCGCCCCGGTGGTGGTCGGCCTCGACGCGCTGGCCACCGGCGCGGCGTGGATCGCCATGGTCCGTTCAATCCGCAACCTAGGTCGCCCCGGGGTGGCGGGGTCGGCCGTGAGCGCGGTCGACATCGCACTGTGGGACCTGCGGGCCCGCCTGCTCGGGGTGTCGATCGCCGACGCCGTCGGGGGCGCCCACAACGTCATCCCGGCCTACGGCAGCGGGGGCTTCACCAGCCTGAGCGACGATGAGCTGACCGATCAGCTGGGGGGCTGGGCCGCCCAGGGCCTGGGGGCCGTGAAAATGAAGGTGGGCCGCCGGCCCGAAGACGATCCTCGACGGGTGGCCGTGGCCCGGGAGGCGGTCGGCACCGAGGTGGGACTCTTCGTCGACGCCAACGGCGCCTACACCGCCAAGCAGGCCACCAGCCTGGCCCGGTCCTTCGCTGACCTGGGGGTGACCTGGTTCGAGGAACCGGTCAGCTCCGACGATCTGGCCGGCCTCCACCGCATCCGCGAGGGCGTGCCCGCAGGCATGGAGGTGGCGGCGGGCGAGTACGGCTACGACCTCCCCTACTTCGCGGCGATGCTGGATGCCGGCGCCGTCGACTGCCTCCAGGCCGACGTCACCCGCTGTGGCGGGATCACCGCCCTGCTGCGGGTGGGAGCGTTATGCGACGCACACGGGCTGGACCTCTCCACCCACACCGCACCGCAGGTCAGCGCCCACGCCTGCGCCGGCCTCTGGCACCTGCGCCACCTGGAATGGTTCGCCGACCACGTGCGCCTCGAGGCCATGTTCTTCGACGGGGTGCTCGAACCGCGCCAGGGCGCCTTGCACCCCGACCCCGACCGTCCCGGCCTGGGGATCGAGCTGCGACGGATCGACGTCGAGCGGTTCCGCGTGTGAACGTGCCTCGCCTCCCCGTCCGCGCCGCGCACACATCGGGGAGGTGGCTCCCGCAGCCGCCGTAGCCTTGCCTGCGGCGGCGGCGCTCTAGAGCGCAGCCAGAGCCGCTGCGCCCGTCGGTCCCATGACTGCCGCGCAAACATCCTGCAGTATGGCTTCGCAGGGCTCCAGCCGGCGTGGAAGCGAACCTCCGAGGAGGAGACCTGAACCGCTGTCGCCTTCGAGATCAGCGCCGGAGCATGGCAATCGGAAACGAAGCCGTATTACTCGATGCGTGGCCCGTCATGGCGCCTTTCCTGGTGTTGTGTCCGCCCTCTCGGACTGACGCTCAGCGATCCATTCCCTATTACACCACATGGATGATCCACTCGAAGAGCCGGGCGATGCAGGCCATCGTCGGCTCGTGCCAGCACATCCGGACGATGACCGCTCGGTAGAGCGCCGAGGCCCAGCGCTGGGTCGGTATCACCAGCCGCAAGGTAGGGCGGTTTCAGACTCGAAAACGGTCGATGACGTTGTCGTATCTCTCCTAGGCGTCGGTGACCGCGCCCAAATCGTTCGCTCGGCCGGCACGCCGGCTGGTTACAGGTCCACGGCAATGGGTACGGACCAGGCATGCCATCGATACGCGCCTGCCTGCTCAACTGCTCGCTGAAGGGTGGCGCTCAACCGTCGTCTACGGACAGCCTTCTGGCCAACGTCGCAGCGGAATTCGAGGCTCATGGTGTCGAGGTGAGCAAACCGATCCGAGTGGTAGACCGAGACGTGAAGGCGGGCGTCACCTCTGACGAAGGAAAGGGCGACGAGTGGCCGGAAATTCGCCAAGCGATCCTCGACAGTCAGGTCCTCGTGCTGGGAACGCCGATCTGGATGGGCCAACCTTCGTCGGTGGCCAAGCGCGTGCTAGAGCGGATGGACGCCTTCCTCGGCGAGACCGATGACGCAGGGCGCATGGTGTCCTACGGACGTGTCTCGATCGTGGCCGTCGTCGGCAACGAGGACGGTGCTCACCACGTGGCGGCGGAGCTGTACCAGGCCTTGAGCGACGTAGGGTTCACGATCCCGGCGAGCGGTGTCACGTATTGGGTGGGGGAGGCAATGCATTCGACAGTCTACAAGGACCTCGACCGTACCCCCGAGACGACGGCGTCGGCGACGGCTGCGGCTGTCCGCAATGCAGTTCATCTGGCCCGGCTGCTTGCAGCCGACCAGTACCCGGGCCAGCCGGGAGGCTGAGGCTGAGCTAAGCTAAGGCAGGGTGGTACCGCAGGTAGTATCTACGGTATGGCGCCTCGATGACACCCGAGCCGAGGCGGGGCGAGATCTGGCTGGCTGAGCTCGACAAGCGCCGTCCGGTGGTCGTCCTCACGCGTGATCCCCTCGGTCGCATACTGCACTCGGGATCGTCGGTCCGGTGACCTCGACGGTCCGTGACCTCTCCACCGAAGTCGAGCTCAGTGCCGGCGACGGGGTTCGCCAGCGTTCGGTCTGACTCGACTCAGGACAGCTTGGCCCGCACCTGGGCCGCCGGTCACCCAGGTTCACCACCTGGAGCGGGGCGAGACGTGTCGCGTGCGAGCTCCGGCCTAGCGGGTAACGCCGGACTGAAGTGGCAGGCTGGGGGGATGACAGACCAAGGGGCCGACGATCAGCCGGACGGCGCCGACCCCGACGTCGTGATCGAAGCGCTCAGCCGGGAGGACGGGAAGAACTCGACGGTGCGGGTCTACCGGGACCGGATCGAGTGGATCAAGGAGCTCTCGATCTCCTCGGTCGCCCGGGCCAGGAACGATCCTCCGGTCATCCCGTTGCACACCGTGGTCGGCGTTAAGGCAAAGAAGGACGGCCCGCTGTTCTCGAAGGTCGTGTTGCGCACGGGGGCTGGGCAGATTGTGTTCCGCATGCACCACCCCCAGGCTTTGGCGGTGCGCGACGCCATCGCCGGGCTGATTGACGAGAGGCCGCCCGCCTGAATCACGGCGCCGACGGTTAGGTCAGCTGTCGAGCCACCTCGGGGCGTGCTCCAGCAGGTGCTCGCTGACGGCTAGAGCCCGGTCGAGCGCCTCGCACAGCTGCTCGTCGCCGACGAAGATCTTGGCCAGGCTGACGGTGACCTTGGCCACCACGGTGAGGCTGCGCTCGGGAGCGTCGGTGGCCGAGGGGATGGAGTCGACAGCCGACACCTCCAGTGGCAGGTCGCCCCCGGCGACGGCCGACAGGTCGAGGGCGAGGCGCAGGAGGTCGGGCCCGTGGGGCAGCGGCGGCAGCGCCCACGTGAAGGTCATCGGGAACGTCCACGAGTCGGGTGGCTCGGCGTCGGGGTCGATGCTGGCGACGGCGTCCTCGAAGGCCAGCAGGATCCGGGGCTCGACCTCGAGGTTCAGGTGCAGGTCGAGCGGGCCGTCGCAGGCCTCCTCGGGGTGCAGGTCGACCTCCCAGGCCTGGCGAAGCGAGTAGGTCTCGAGGAAGTGGCGCTCGTCGTGCACGTGGAAGCCATGGTCGACGACGTGCTCCTTGAGCTCGGCCACATAGCCGGGCACGTCGATCACGGCCATCCGCCAGATCGTAACGGGCGACCACCTCCGTTCCGACGGCTCCCGACAGGCGGCTCCGTCCCCCCAGCACACGGGGCCCTACCGTGGCCCATGGCGATGGATCCGGGCGCGCTTGTCGACGTGGGCTTTGACGCCGCCTCGGCGGTGGCTGACGCCTTGGCCCGTCTCGACGACTGGGGCCCTAACCCCGGGCGGCCCGGTCAGTACAAGCTCGACCTGGTGGCCGACGAAGCCGCACTCACCGTGCTCCACGCCGCCGGGCTCGGCTCGCTCAGCGAGGAGTCTGGGCGCCACCACCCGGAGAGGGCGCTGGTGGCAGTGGTCGATCCGGTCGACGGCTCCACCAACGCCCACCGGGGGCTGCCCTGGTACGCGACGTCAGTCTGCGTGCTGGACGGTGACGGCCCGCTGGCCGCAGTCGTCGTCAACTTGGCCAGCGGCGCCCGCTTCTGGGCCACCCGGGAGGGCGGCGCCTTTGGCGACGGCGGGGCGCTGCGCCCGAGTGGCGCCACCGCCCTCGACGAGTCGATCATCGCCTTCAGCGGGATGCCGCCGGCTCACCTCGGATGGGCCCAGATGCGGGCCTTCGGTGCCTGCGCCCTCGATCTGTGCGCGTTGGCCGCCGGCGGGCTCGACGCCTTCTGTGACGCCAGCCGGCCGGCCGCCCACGGTCCCTGGGACTACTTGGGGGGGCTGCTCGTGTGCCGGGAGGCCGGCGTCCCGATCGTAGACGCCGCCGGCGCCGATCTGGTCGTGGTCGACCACCGAGCCCGCCGGAGCCCGGTGGCAGGCGCCACGCCCGAGCTTCTCGGGCAACTCGTCGGTTTAATCGGTTGACGGCTGCCCCGTTCCGTGGTCCGATTAGGCGACCGCGAGGATCTGCCTCGCGCCGTCCAACGACGAGGAGACCATCGTGGCGTGCACGACCTGGCTGACCGTGGAGCGCACCGTCGCCTGCCGCGGCTTCAGCGTCCAGAAGGAGCCTGGCCTGGTGCCGGCTGTCTCCGGACCTGGATCGGTCGCGGGCGGCGCTTCGCTCACCTTCTGCATCAATGACCACCGGACCATTAGCCCTATCGCATGGGCTGGCAAG
>JBBSHM010000046.1:0-18259 GCA_038253125.1 Acidimicrobiales bacterium | reverse complement strand
ACGACCTCAGGGGCGAACGGGTCAGCCTGACGCCCGGTGAGGATGTCGGCCAGGGCGGTGGCCAGCACGTCGGCCCGCTCGGCGCGGTGCAGCACGAACGTCAAGCCACCGACCCCACGCCGCCGACGGTAGGCGCGGCCCGTGACAGGTCCGGCCAGGCCGGCCGTGTCGGAGCCGGCGGCTCAGGAGAGCCAGGCACCAACGGCGGCGGCGATCTCGTCGGGACGTTCCATCGGGCCCAGGTGGCCGAGCTCGGGGTGCTCCTCGAACCGGCCGTATTGAACCCGGGCCGCCGCCGCAGCTGCCACGTCAGCCCCGAGATCGGCCCGGCCGCCGCCGCAGGCAAACGTGGTGGGGCAGGCGACCTCGTACAGGTGGTCCCAGGTGTCGGCTTGCTCAGCCATGGAGAACGTCGCCGCCTCGGCGGGCGGGTCACAGCGCAGCCTGACGGTGTCGTCGGCCCCGTCGAAGAAGCCGAAGTCCACGTAGTCGGCCAGGACATCGGCCCGCAGCAGGGACAGCGGCGGCTTGTGGGCGTAGTGCTCCAGGGCGGTGGCTCGGGAGGCGAACACCGCCCGGCGGCGGCGGGCCACCTGGGCGGGATCGAAGCGCCGGTGGCGCCAGCGGGCCCACAGCTCGGGTGGGGCGACGACGGGCTCATAGGCGTAGACGGCGGCGAACGTCCCCGGTCGACGCTGCTCGGCCAGCAGCAGGAGGGAGCCGCCGCAGGAGTGACCGAAGGCGGCGGCGCCGGCGAGGCCGAGGGCGTCGACCACGGCCAGGGCGTCATCGGCGAAGCGGTGCCAGTCCATCGAGGGGATGCGGCCGTCGTCGTCGGCGGCCAACGAGGGCGTTGCGCTGCGGCCGTGGCCCCGGCAGTCGAAGCCGACGACCCGGAACCGGCCGGCGAGCCCGTCGGCCAGGGCCCGGAGGCAGCGGGTGTGGAAGCCGGTGGCGTGGGCCACGAGCAACGGCGGCCCCGAGCCACCGAGCTCCCAGGTGGCGATCGGCACCCCGCCGGAGCCCTCGACGAATGTGGGCGCCACGAGCCGGACGTTACCGGGGAGGCCCACGTATCCTGCCGGCGTGGAGACCGGTGCCGACGCGGACGTGGCTTCGCTTCTCGCCGCCAACCAGGCCTTCTACACGGCCTTTGAGACGAGGGACCTCGACGCCATGAGCACGCTGTGGGAGCGGTCGGACCGGGCCACCTGCACCCATCCCGGCTGGGCCACGCTGCGGGGCTGGCCCCACGTGCAGGCGTCGTTCTTCGCCCTCTTCGGCGGACCGTCCGCCCTGCAGTTCGTGCTGACCGAGGCGCAGGCCCAGGTTCACGGTGCTGCCGGCTGGGTGACCGTCGACGAGGATCTCCTGGGCGATCAGCACGGAGCCACCGTGGCCGCTCTCAACCTGTTCGCCCGCGACGGTCACGGCCGCTGGCGGATGGTGGCCCACCACGGCTCGGCCGTGAACGGACCGCCGCCCCGCATCGTTAGAAGGGACCTGTGACCCTCACCACCGCCTCCGAGTCCTGGACCGAGGTCGACGACCCCGAGCTCGCCCAGGACGACGTTCCGGCGACCCGGGACATCAGCACCCGTCGCGTCCTCGGGCTGCAACTCCTGGTCTTCGCCGTCGCCTCGCTCGTCGGGCTGGGCCTGTCGATCTGGGACATGAACGGCAGCTCGAACGCCGTGCTGCTGGCCGGGGCGAAGCTGGGCAGCGCCGCGGTCGCCCTCACCATCGTCGACCGCCTCGGCTGGTACCGGCGTGTCGGCTTCGCCATGCCCCGCCGCTGGAACCGGATGTGGCTGGCCTGGCTGCCCGCCCTCTACGTGGTGGTGTCGCTGAGCGGGGGCACCCACGGCCGCAGCGTGCCGGTGGCCCTCGCCATCGTCGGCCTGTGCCTGGCCGTGGCTCTCGAGGAGGAGCTGTGGACCCGCGGCCTGGTCCTTGAGTCGATGCGGTGGCGGGGCACCACCGCCGCCGTCGTCCTCTCGTCGCTGTGGTTCGGGCTGCTGCACACCTTGAACCTGCTGAGCGGCCAGCCCTTCACGGCCACGGTGGCCCAGGTCGGCTTCGCCACCGCCTTCGGCCTGGCCGTCGCCGCCGTCCGGGTCCGCTTCGGCACCCTGTGGCTGCCGATCGCCCTCCACGCCCTCTACGACCTCGGCATCCTGCTGCGGGGCAACGAGGTGACCGGCGTCACCTGGCGCCAGCTGGTCTTCTTCCTGGCCGTGGTCGCCATGCCGCTGGCCCTGTTCGGCCTGTTCCTGGCCCGCCCGTCGAAGGTCCCCGGGCCCGACGGCCGCATGCCTCGACGCCGGGTGGCGGTCCAGCCGTGGACCTGGCCCGAGCACCGGCCTGACGAGCGGGCCGAGCCGGCCAACGTCCTCGGCCGCTGGCCCGCCCCCCCACCTCACCTGGTGGAGCAGTGGCACCGGCCCTGACCGCAACGCTGAGGCTTTGACCCCTCAGGCAGGCGGTGACCCTTCAGGCGGTGACCCTTCAGGCGGTGACCCTCAGGCGGTGACTCAGGCGGTACCGAGGGGCAGCGCCGGCGAGGCCTCGACCAGGAGGCGGGCGGTGGCGCTCTTCGGAGCGGCGGACACCGTGGAGGACGGACCCTCCTCGACCACCCGGCCGTTCTCCAGGACGACCATCCGGTCGGTGATCTTGCGGACGATGGCCAGGTCGTGGGAGATGAAGACCAGGCCCAGGCCCATCTCGACCTGCCGTTCCCGCAGCACCACCAGCAGCCGGGCCTGCTCGGAGGCGTCCAGCATGGCGGTGGGCTCGTCTGCCACCAGGAGCTTCGGCCCGGCGACCAGGGCCCGGGCCAGGGCGACCCGCTGGAGCTGCCCTCCCGAGAGCTCGTGGGAGAACGCCTTCAGGAAGTCGCCGCCCGAGGGCAGCCCCACACTCTCAAGCGCCTCGGCCACCCGGCGTCGCCGCTCGGCGTCGTCGCCCTCCTTGACCAGGTCGAGCGGCTCCCGCACCAGAGCTTCGACTCCGAGGCGCGGCGACAGGGCGTCGTTCGGGTCCTGCATGACCAGCTGCACCCGTCGGCGGCGCTGACGCTCGTCGCCCCGCCACTTGGTGGGCATCGGGTGGCCCTCCAGGGTGATCTCGCCCGAGTCAGCGGCCAGGTGGCCCGACAGGATCCGGGCCAGGGTCGACTTGCCGCTGCCCGACGGGCCGACCAGGGCCACTGACTCGCCCTCGCGCACGCTCAGCGAGACATCCGACAGGGCCGGGACCGATCCCTGACCCCGGCCGAACGACTTCGAGACGCCGGTGGCGGTCAGGAGCGTCTTCAGCCCACCGAAGTGGCACAGGACGAGGCGGTCCCGTGACGGCGCCAGCTCGGGCCGGGCTTCGACGCAGACGTCTTCGGCCTGGGTGCAGCGGGTGTTGTAGGGGCAGCCCGGGGGAACGGCCCGAGGATCAGGCGAGCGTCCCCGGATGGGCCGCAGGTCCTTGGTGGTGGACATGACGGGGTAGGCGCCGATGAGCGCCCAGCTGTAGGGGTGGGCCGGCTCGGCCAGGACCTTGGTGGTGGCGCCGCTCTCCATGGCCTCGCCGGCGTAGAGGACCATGGTGCGCCGGGCCAGGCGGGTGGCGTCCGGCAGGTCGTGGGAGATCACCACGAGGGCGAACCCTCTGGCCTGCGACAGGGCCACGATCCGGTCGACCAGCTCGAGGCGGGTGGCCGGGTCAAGCCCGGCGGTGGGTTCATCGAGCACGACCAGGGCCGGGTCGAGGGCCAGGACCATGGCCAGGGTGGCCCGGCGGCGCTGGCCGCCGGAGAGCTCGTGGGGGTAGCGCTGGAGCAGGGCGGGATCGAGAAGCACCTCGCGGGCCAGCTCGGCCGAACGCTGGCGGGCGTCGGCGGCGTTGAGCCCGAACCGGTCCTGCAGCGGCTCGGCCACCTGGTCGGCGACCTTCACCACCGGGTTGAACGGCGAGCCCTGCAGGGCGATCGCCACCTTGGCCCAGCGCAGCGAGCGCAGGGTCTCGGCTGACGCGCCGAGCATCTCGGTGCCGTCGATGCGCACGCTCCCGCTCGCCTGGGGGGGCTGGATGAGGCCGGAAAGGCACAGCGCCAGCGTTGACTTGCCTGAGCCGCTCTCACCGACGATGGCCAGCGTCTCGCCCCGCTGCAAGGTGAAGCTCACCCCTCGCAGAGCGTCTACGTCCTCGCCGAAGCGAACCCGGAGGTCCTTGACCTCAACGACGGCGTTACCCGGCCCCGACCCCGTCCCCACCCCCGCCCCAGCCTGCTCGGCGGTCACCGCCGCCGGCGATCCGTTGCTGGCCGCCGGCTTGTCGCCGGCCCCCCGCCGCAGTCTCATGCTCGGGCCCAAGAGGCAGCGCAGAGCGGCAGAGTCGGCTCCGCCCAAGCGATCCTCTTGGTGCCGGCTTCGCGAAGGCTCATGAACCCAGACCCTAACCAGGCGAAATCGGCCTCGGAGCGAGATCGTTGCCACGATCCGCTACAACTGCGGCGGTGCGCGCTGGCCCCGGCTTCACTCCGCTCGACGACCTGATGGGCAAGGCAAGTCGCGTGGCCGGAGGCCGGAGGTGGCTCGACAGGGGCTTCGTCCCGGCGCTTGAGCTCCTCTACGGATCCTGTGCGGCCACCGGGGCGCTCAACGAGCGGGGCCGCCGGGTCCTCGACAGCATCGTCGTGCGGCACCTGGTCAACCGCCTGCTCGTCGAGGCGGAGCTCGGGAGGCGGCCTGAGGTGGCGGCTCGGCCAGTGGGACCGGCGATCGTGGTGACCGGCCTGCCCCGCACCGGGACCACCCTGCTGCACAACCTGCTGGCCCTCGAGCTCGACTGCCGCCCGCTCTGGTTGTGGGAGGCCCTGCGGCCCGTGCCGCCGGACCCGGCGGCCGGTCCGTCGGAGGCGCAGCTCGTGGCTCAGGCTGCGACCTGGCTGGACCGGCTCTACGAGCTGGTCCCCTGTTTCCGGGCCATCCACGCGGCGACGGCCGACGGCCCGGAGGAGTGCGACGCCCTCCTCCAGAACGACTTCGCCAGCCAGCACTTCGACGACATGTTCGACGCCCGGGCCTACTCCGAGTGGCTGGCCACAGCACCGCTGAACGCCCAGTACCGCTCCTACGCCCGTCAGCTGAGCGTGCTGCGGAGACCCGAGGACGGAGCGCGGCCCTGGGTGCTCAAGTCGCCGAGCCACCTGGGCCACCTGGATGCCCTGCTCGAGGCGTGCCCCGAGGCCACGATCGTCCACTGCCACCGCAGGCCCTCTGAGGCCGTGGCGTCCCATGCCAGCCTCGTGCTGTGCCTGCGCCGGGCCTACAGCGACGACGTCGACCCCGTCGCGGTGGGCGGCCAGGCGCTCAGGCGCGGCGAGACGGCGGTATCCCGGGCCCTGGCCGTGCGGGAGGCACAGCCCGACCGGTTCATCGACGTCGCCTACGTCGACCTCGTCAGCCGGCCGCGAGCCACCGTCGCCGCCCTGGTCGACCAGCTGGGCTGGGCTCGGCGCCCGCAAGCCGATGACGCCGTCGCCGCCTGGCTGGCCGGTCACCCCCAGCACCAGCACGGCGTGCACCGTTACGCCCCTGCAGACTTCGGCCTGAGCCCGGAGACATCCGGCACCGCCTTTGCCCGCTACCTCGACCGGGTCCCGGCCAGCCGGCGCTGAGACGTGCGACACTGAACAGCCCACTGCCTCAGCCGACCTCGAGGGCCGCCGGTCGGGGGTTGCCGGCCCGCAGGACGAAGCGCCGCAGCTTGCCGGTGGCGGTCCGGGGCAGGGCGTCCACGAAGCGGAAGACGCGGGGCACCTTGTAGGCGGCCAGCCGGGCCCGGGCGACCTCACGCAGCTCGTCCGCCAGCTGGTCGTGGCCCGAAGCGCCGGGGGCGGGCACCACAAAGGCCTCGAGGCGCGAGGCGCCGGCTTCGTCAGCCACGACCGCCACAGCCACCTCGGCCACGCCCGGGTGGCGGGCCAGCAGGTCCTCCACCTCCTGGGGGGCGACGGTGATGCCGCCCACCATCTCCAGGTCGTCCGCCCGGCCGTGATGTGACAAGAAGCCGTCCTGGTCGAGCGACGCCAGGTCGCCGGTGCACAGCCAGCCGTCCCGAAGCGCAGCCGCCGTCGCCTCAGGATGACCCAGGTACTCGAGGAGGACGGTCGGCCCACGAACCCACAGCTTGCCAACCACACCCGGTGCGCAGCCGCGCCCCGCCTCGTCCCGCACGGCGATCTCGTAGGGATCAAGGGCCGGGCCGACGGTCCCGGGCCGGCTCCGGCCCAGGGTGGCTCCGGCGAAGGCCTGCCCGACCTCGGTGGAGCCGAGGCTGTCCAGCACCGGGCAGCCCAGGTGCTCGACCGTGCGCTCGGCCAGGCTCTCGGCCAGCCTCTCACCGGCCGAGACGGCGACACGCAGCGAGGCGAACGGCTCCCGGGGCGTGTCCTCCCGGAGCAGATTGGCGTAGAAGGTGGGAACGGCGAAGAGCACGCTGGCGCGATGGCGGCGGACCAGCTCGGCGATGTCGTTCGGACGGGGCCTGCGGGGGTGCAGCACGGCCCGGGCCCCGGTGAGGAGCGGGAAGAACAGCGAGTTGCCCAGTCCGTAGGCGAAGTACATCTTCGATACCGACAGCACGACATCGCCCGGGGCCATGGCGATGGCACCGTCGGCGAAGGCCCGGGCGTAGACGAAGGGGTCGCTGTGGCGGTGGACCGCAGCCCGCGGCACGCCCGTGGTGCCCGAGGTGTACTGGGCGTAGGCGGCGTCGCCGGAACCCACGGTCACCGCAGGGTGGGGGTCGAGAAGGGCGATCGACGAGGCCAGATCGGAGGCGGTCAGGGTGGGGCCGGGGAAACGCCCGACCAGATCGTCGTCGCACACCACCACCACGGCCGCGCTGTCGCCGAGCAGGAACCGGTGGTCGTCCGGCGGCAGCGACGGGTTGACCGGCAGCGCCACGGCGCCGAGGCGGACGGCGCCGAGGAAGGCCCAGGCGAACTCGGCCCCGTCGGCCAGGGCCAACAGGACGGCGTCGCCCCGCCGCACACCGGCGGCCGCCAGCGCCGAGGCGGCGCGGGCGGCGCCGTCGTGCACGTGGTGGTGGGAGTAGGTGCGCTCATCGACCACGAGCGCGACCCGCTCCATCCAACGGTGTTCCCGGGCGGCGGCCTCGGCCACCGCCGCCAGGTTCGTCATCCGTCCCAGGTGACGCTGACATCGGGGTAGGAGAGCCCGGCCTCCTCCTCGACGAAGGTCCGGCTGCGCTCGATGAACGCCGCCCGGGCCTGGTCGTTGGTGCGGTTCTTGATGCCGAAGCTGCGGAAGGCCTCGTTGTTGGCCGAGCGGCTCCTGCCGAAGAACGGCAGCGTGAAGGGCACGAGATCGTTGACGGCCGCCTGCACCTCGGCACGGGTGGCGGGATGCTCGGCCAGGTCCTTTGTGCGCACCGAGCCGAACGAGACGTGGAAGCGCTCCTCGGGCAGGAGCGCCACCGCCAGGTTGCGCAGCGGGAGGTAGCTGCACTCCAGCAGCTCGTCCATCAGCACCACCTCGGCCAGGTCGACGATCGCCTTCAGGACCACGAACTCGGTCCAGGTGGACAGCTGGAAGTCGAACACCGAGAGGGGCTGGCCGGCCAGCGGCCCGGGGAGGCCGAGATCTGTGAACAGGCGTTGGAACTTGAGGTGGTGGCCGTACTCCTCCATGGCTATGCGGCAGGCCAGCCACTTGTCGCGTGGCGTCGGGGCCAGGGCGATGGCCGGCTCGTCGAACACCGACGCACCGGTCAGCTCGTTGCGGACGTGGCTGGCGATGACCTTGGCCACAGCCGTGACGTAGGCCGGCCCTATGAGCTGGGCGGCGGCAGCGTCGGCCACGTCGCCGTGAGGGGCGCTCACGGTCATGTCCGGCCCGCCGGGACGATGGGAGCGCCGCCGAAGAGGTCGAACTCGGATTCGAGCGGTGTCAGGTGACGACCGAGCGCGGGCCGGAGCTGCGCGGTCAGGGCCGCTGCGTCCCAGCCCTGGAGGTTGACGAGGTGGGCCATCGGGCGGGGCTGGGACCACAGCGTCACCTCGGCGCCCCGGGCGCCGAAGACCTGTCCGCTGATCCCGGCGGCGTCGGCCGAGCACAGCCAGGTGATGAGCGGGGCGACGTCTTCGGCGGTGGCCAGCGGTGCGCCCCGCAGGTACTCCCGGAGCTGGTCGGTGGCCGGAGGGATGGACTCGGTCATGCGGGTGAAGGCGAACGGGGCGACGTAGTTGACGCAGACATCGCGACCGGCCATCTCAAGGGCGACGGAACGGGTGAGGCCGAACAGCCCGGCCTTGGCCACGGCGTAGGCGGCCTGCCCGACGCTGCCCACCAGGCCGGCGGCGCCGCCGAGGTAGACGATCCGGCCAGCGCCTCCCGAGCGCATGCTGGCGGCCATGGCCCGCGTGAGCTCGGTCGCCACCGACAGGTGCGAGCCGATGACCTCGGCCCAGTCCTCGTCTCCGGCCTTGTGCGCCATGGCGTCGCGCAGGGTGCCGGCCGCATGCACGAGAACCGTCGGTGGCCGCCCCGCCCACCGCTCGGCCTCGGCAACCACCTGAGCCGCCCCGTGTGGTGTCCTCGCATCGGTCGACGAGGCCGTTGCCCGGCCTCCGGCCCGGCGGATCTCGTCAGCCACGGCTTGCCCCGGCTCGGGCTCCGGGTCCCGGCCCCCCACTGTGACGCCGGTGTCGTTCACGCACACCGGGAGGCCGTCGGCGGCCAGGGCACGGGCGACGGCCCGGCCGATCCCCCGGGCTCCGCCGGTCACCACGGCGACGCCGGGTTCTGTGGCCCCGCCGCTCACCGGACACGTCCAGTTCTGCCGGCCAGCGGCTCAGGCCCAGACTCGGCCTTCTCATCGGGAGGCTGCTCCATGTGGCGCGCCCGCTCGCGGGAGTGCGTCACCTGGAACATCTCCGGGAAGGACTCGGTGATCCAGGCCAGCGAGCGCCCCCCGCCCATGATCCGGTAGGTCCGGGACAGCAGGAGGTCGAACGGATGCATGCCGAAGTGGGCAGCTATGGGACCGTTGCACTCCTCCCACATGCCGATGATCTCGCGGTAGGTCTCCGTCCGATGCTCGGCTATCAGCTTGCCGATCGGCCGCTCGGTGTTCAGGAGGTCATCGGCCATGCCGTCAGGGAGCCGGTCCAGCATCACCACCGATACGGCGTGGATGAACGTGCACTCGCTCTCGGTGCCTCGCAGCACGATCACCCGCCTCAGGGCCCGCTCGCCGTCGACCAGGTCGAACGGCGCCCGGGCCTCGGGTTCGGTGAGGAACGAGTGGGACAGCTTGACCAGGTAGACGGACTCATCCGCGTAGGCCTCGAGGATGTGGGTCAGCGTCCCGTCGGTGGCCAGGAGGATGCGGGGCACGATGCCGAGCTGACTAAGGGTGAGCTTGGCGCCGCTCGGCGCAGCTATTCGAAACTCGTCCAAGTCGTTATCCCCTCCACGGT
The DNA here is from genome assembly GCA_038253125.1 of Acidimicrobiales bacterium. Lineage (GTDB taxonomy): Bacteria > Actinomycetota > Acidimicrobiia > Acidimicrobiales > JAUJNH01 > JAUJNH01. Next base: position 8,757 of record JBBSHM010000046.1, on the reverse strand, counting down.
CCTCGTTTCGTGCGCAACGAGCTGTCTCCGGGGCCGAACTCTACCGGCCCCGAGCATACTACGGCAATTGGGCGGCGGGCCCTCGGAGCTGCAGGCTGCAGCGCCAGATGCGCGAAGAATCCTGAGCTTGTCCGGCCTCAGTTCCACAAGCCCGGGCTGGCCTTGTGGTCCCTGGTTCTCTATCCTCTGGACGATGCATTCGTCGGCAACGGCTAACCTATCGCGATCCGACGGCAACGTCACCCACGAGGTGCCGGAGGGTCCCCCCGAGGTCATCTCGACCACGGACCTGGTCAAGGTGTACCCGAACGGCATGGTCGCCGTCGAGGGGCTCAACCTGTCGGTGTGCCGGGGCGAGATCTTCGGGATGCTCGGCCCGAACGGCGCCGGGAAGTCGACGATCGTCGGCATGCTCACGACCCGGGTGATCCCGACCTCAGGGAGCGCCCTGGTCAACGGGATCGACGTCATCGCCGAGCCGGCCCGGGCCAAGCAGGCCATCGGCGTGGTCTCCCAGGCCAACACCCTGGACCAGGGCCTCAACGTCTGGGAGAACCTGTACTTTCACGGCCGCTACTTCGGCATGGCCGCCGAGGCGGCCCGCTCGGCCACCGACCAGATGCTCGACCGGTTCCGCCTCGCCGACAAGCGGACGGCCGAGGTCGGTGCCCTCTCAGGCGGTATGGCCCGCAGGCTGATGGTGGCCCGGGCGCTCCTGCACCGCCCGGCGGTGATCTTCCTCGACGAGCCCACCGTCGGGCTCGACCCGCAGAGCCGCATAGCCCTGTGGGAGGTGCTGGTCGAGCTTCAGGACGAGGGCCAGACGGTGCTGGTCACCACCCATCGCATGGAGGAGGCCGATGAGCACTGCGACCGGCTGGCCGTCATCGACCACGGACGGATCCTGGCTCTGGACACCCCGGAGAAGCTGAAGGCCAGGCTCGGTGCCGGTGCCGCCGTCACGGCCAGGGCGGAAGGCGATCTCGAAGCCCTGGCCCTCCACCTGAGGCAGACCATGGCCGCCACCGAGGTCCGCGTCGTCGACGACACCGTGCGCTTCTCCCTCGCCGTCGCCGATGGCGCCATGCAATGGGTGCTGGCCGCCGCCCAGGCCGGCGGCTTCCACCTCACCGACCTGTCCGTCAACGGCGACACCCTGGAGTCCGTCTTCGTGAAGCTGACAGGGAAGGACTTCCGGAATTGACCGACGCCGCGGACGAACCGCTCGTCGCCCCGTCGGGCAGGACGGTTCGGGGCGCAAGCTGGCTCGCTTTCCGGGCCATGCTGCTGCGCGACTTCACCACCCTGGACAAGCGCCTGCCCCAGTTCGTGGCCGGCACGGTCATGCAGCCGCTCATGCTGGTGTTCGTCCTGACCTACCTGTTCCCCCGGATCGGCCAGGCCATCGGCGGCGGGGGAGGGGCGTCTCGCTTCTCCAGCCTGCTGATGGCTGGGATCGTGGCGCAGACCATCATCTTCATCGGGATCTTCTCGGTGGGCACCGAGCTGGTGCGCGAGCTCGGGGTCACCGGCGAGATGGAGGACCGCGTTCTAGCCCCGACCCCGATCGCCGTGGTGGCGGCCGAGAAGATCTTCTCGGGAGCGCTGCAGGCCTTCTTCGGGGCGATGGTCGTGTTCCCCATCGGGGCGTTCGTGCCCACCACGCCGGTGTTCCTCGAGGTGCGGCCGCTGGTGCTCCTCACCCTCACGCCGCTGGCCTGCGTGACCGCGGCGGCGCTGGGCCTCACGATGGGCACGCGGTTCTCGCCCGGCACGGCGTCGTACCTGTTCGGCGTCGTGGCCCTTCCGCTCAGCTTCCTGGGAGCCATCTTCTACACGTGGCCGTCGCTCGGACCCGTGCCGGTGATCCAGTACGCCCTGTTGGCCAACCCCTTGGTGTACGCCAGCGAGGGCTTCCGGGCCGCCCTCGTCGGCCGTGAGCCCCACCTGTCGCTGCTGGTCATCTACCCCGCCATGATCGCCTCCGCCATCGTGTTCACGTTCCTCGGGATGCGCGGCCTCCGTCGACGGGTGCTGACCTGAGGTGGACCACGTGACCCGCAGCCCCGGGGTAGCCGGCGAAGAGGGCCCCGAACCAGAGGAGGCGGTCACCCCGCAGCCCGACGCGTCAGCGCCCGCTGGCGGCGAGCATGATCCGTCAGGGCCGCCCGACGCCGGCGACCCGAACGCCGAGTTGCAGGGCCAGGTGCCGAGCGACACCACCGGCCCCGTCATCGGCCACGCTGACGGGGAGCACACAGGGGAGGAGCCCGCCGCTGACGCGACCTCGGCGTCGGCCCCTCCCGAACACCACGGGACCGAGGTAAGCCCTGCGACCGGAGAGCGAACGGCGGAGCTAGCTCCCGAGGAGGCGGTGACGTCGGACCTGCTGGTGGTGGAGGAAGTGGAACCGGTGGAGAACGCGGAGCTGCCGAATGCGCAGGTGCCTGACGGCGGGGCGGTCGACGCGGGGGCGCCTGAAGCGGAGGCGGTTGAACCGGAGCTGCCGGACGCTGCGGTAGCGGCGGCGACTGACGCCGCAGCTGCGGACACCGCAGCGGAGGAGGAAGAAGCCTCCAACGTGGTGGATGAGGCCGTGGTGAACGACCCGCTGGTGGACGGCAGCGTGTTGGACGCCATTGTTCCGGCGGCCAAGCTGATGGCCGCTCCGGCCTGGCATCCGCGGACCGTGCGCACGACCAAGGGCATCCGGCGGATCGTGGCTGTGGCGGTGGTGGCGGTAGTCGCTTTTGGGATCGCCATCGTGAACCTGGGTGATGATGCCAGGCGGGGCTGCGTAGCCGCAGCACCGCAGGATCCGGCCTACGAGGTGGGGGTGGTCGGTCAGGTCCAGGTCAACCGGACCGACTACGACCTCGCCGTGACCAGATCCGGCGCTCCAGTAACGGGCGCCAAGGTCTGCATCAGCGTCGCCATGGGCACGATGAGGGGCATGGTTGCGAGCTCGAACGCCAAGGAGACGGCTCCGGGCACCTACAGGATCAGGGTCGTCCTCCCGATGAGCGGTAGCTGGCAGGGAAGCATCCTCGTCACCGAGCGGGGCAAGCCGCCAGTCAGCGTCCCTCTGACGTTCAACGTCGGCTGAGAGATCGCTCACACCGTCGTAGCGCGCTCAAGGGGCAGGTTCGAGAGGCGGAGGTGCGGCTCGTGGCCCACAGTTTCCAGCACCGCCTGCAGCCCCTCGGCCAGGCTGGCGATGGTGGCCTCGTCGTAGAAGGCGAGCTTGTAGCTGAGCTGGGCCCGCAGCTCAGTCCCGTCGTCAAGCAGGGTGATGCTGAGCGGGTGAAGCTGGCCGCGGAAGAACAGCTCATAGCCCTGCGAGCCAGGTCCGGCCGGGAAGTAGGCGAGTTCTGTGGGCAGGGTTGAGGCCACCTCCAGCCACCCCTTCGGGAAGTCGGGCAGCAGCCTTCGTCGCACCCGGAAGAACGGGACGTCCTGGTGCTCGAACATGCCCAGGATGCTGGTGCGGGCCCGATCTAGGACCTCGGTGAACATCGGGTTGCCCGAGACGTCGGTCCTGACCCGGCCGACGCCAGCGAACATGCAGATCAGGCTCTCCAGCTCGGAGTGCTGACGCCCGCTCAGGGTCGTGCTCAGCATCACGTCACTCGGGCCACCGAGACGGCGGAGCACCGACGACACCGCAGCGGCGCACACCGTGAACAGCGAGCTGTGCGAGCTCCGGGCCAGGCGTTGCAGGACCTGATAGGTGGCGGCCGGGACCGTGAAGCTGGTCGAGGAGATGCGGCGCGACGGCTCAACGGGGATCCGGTCGAAGGGCAGGGCGGGACCGAGCGGCATCCCCTGAAGCGCCTGGACCCACCAGTCCACCTGGGCGCCGAGCGACGCCTCGGTCACCCATTCCCGCTGCCAGAGGGCGTAGTCGGCGAACTGGATGTCGAGCGGCGGTAGGTCGGGCCGTCTGCCCTCTGAGAGGGCGTCATAGGCGGTGGCCAGCTCGCTCATGAACACCGCAGCCGATGTGCCGTCGCAGATGAGGTGGTCGAAGGTGGCTGCGAACGTGCTGGTCCCCGGGTCGTCGTCATCTGAGACCCCGTGGTAGAGGTGAGCCCGCACCAGCGGGGCCCGAGCCGGGTCGAAGGGCGTGGCGTCCTGCTCGGCGAGGCGAGCGTTCAGCTGCGCACCGCGTTCGGGCCGGGGGGTTGCGCTCAGGTCCGACACCACCAGGTCGACGGTGGCCTGCGGTGCCACGACCTGATGCGGCACACCGGACTCGACCACAAAGCTGGTGCGCAGAGTCTCGTGGCGGTCGACCAGGACGGCCAGGGCGGCCCGCAGCGCATCCTCGTCCACCGCCTCGAACCGACGGGTGGCCGTGACGTTGTAGAGACCGGGAGGCAAAGCCGCGGCTTCGAGCGCCCACATCTGCTCCTGGGCCAGGGTGATGGGGAACCGCATCCCGGGGCGTCGGGGCTGCGACCGTAGAGGCGGCTGCCCCCTGCTCTCTGAGGCCCCTGGCCCTTCTGACTCCGAGGCGATCGCCGCGGCCAGGCCGGCCACCGTCGGCGACTCGAAGATGGCGCGCAGCGGCGTCTGGGTCCCGAGCTCCTCGCGCAGGTGGGAGATCACCTGGGCCGCCAGCAGCGAATGGCCACCGATCTCGAAGAAGTCCTCGTCGACGCCCACATCGTCGACACAGAGCACACGGGACCACACCGCCGCCACCTTGGCCTCGGTGGGGGTCCGGGCCCGGCTCGGTTCCCCAACGACGGCTTCGCCTGATCTGGGCGCAGGATCCGGCAGGCGGGCACGGTCGACCTTGCCGTTGGGGCTGAGCGGGAAGCCGTCCAGGGCGACGAAGCTGGCCGGCACCATGTGGCCCGGCAGGCGCCCGAGGAGGTAGCGGCGAAGATCCCCCGCCGTGGCCGGTGAGGCATCCGCGTCGGCGACGACGTAGGCCACCAGCCGGCGGTCGCCAGGGTGGTCCTCCCGGGCCACGACCACGGCCTGAGCCACCGACGGATGAGCGGCGAGGGCGGCTTCGACCTCACCGCACTCGATGCGGAAGCCCCGGATCTTGACCTGGTCGTCGACCCGGCCGACGTAGTCGAGGTCGCCGCTGGCCAGCACCCGGACCAGGTCGCCGGTGCGGTAGAGGCGGCCGCTGCCGTCGCTGCCGGTGGGGTCGGCGATGAAGCGCTCAGCGGTCAGGTCGGGCCGGTTGAGGTAGCCCCGCGCCAGGCCGGCGCCGCCTATCAGCAGCTCGCCCGTCGCTCCCGCTGGCACCGGCTCGCCCACCTGGTCGACGACCCGCACGGACGTGTTGGGAAGCGGCCGGCCGATGGGCGGGTCGGCGGTGTTCGGCGGGGCGGAGCCATCTTGAGGCCGCTCGTAGACCGTGCTCATGCAGGTGGTCTCGGTCGGTCCGTAGGCGTTGACCCAGCGTGGACGACCGCCCCCGACCCCGAGCCAGGTGGTGAGGGCGGTGCCCCGCGCCTTCTCCCCGCCGACGACCACGAGCCGAATGTCCTCGGGCACGACCTCACCCAGGCGCTCCAGGTCGCGAGCCCACTCGTGCCAGTAGGCGGTCGGCAGGTTCACCACGGTGATGCGCTCGTTGCGCAGCCAGGTCAGCCAGTCCCGGCCCAGGATCGGGACGTCGTCGGGGCGCAGGACCACCGTGGCCCCGGCCGCCCAGCTCGGGTATAGCTCCTCGATGCTGGCGTCGAAGCTGATGGAGCAGAACTGCAGCACCCGGTCACCGGGTCCGAGCTCGTACAGCTCGACTGCCGCCCGGTGGTGGTTGACCAGGCCCCGGTGGGTGAGCAGCACCCCCTTCGGCTGGCCCGTCGAGCCGGAGGTGTAGATCACATAGGCCACCTCGCCAGGGCCGACGCTGCGGGGCGGCGGCGTCACGGGATACCCGGCCAGGGTGGCGGCGCTGGATTCGAGGGCGATCACCTCGGTCCCGACCGGTGGCATGTCGCGGCCCAACTCGTCCGAGGTGACGACGGCGGCCGGGCCGGCATCGCCGATCATGAAGGCGATGCGCTCGGGGGGGTAGGAGGGGTCGAGGGGAACGCACGCCCCTCCGGCCTTCAGCACGGCCAGGAGGGCGACGGCCAGGTCCAGCGAGCGGTCCAGGTAGACCCCGACGGTCACGTCGGCGGCCACTCCGAACCGCTGGAGGTGGTGGGCTAGCTGGTTGGCCCGGCCATCCAGCTGGGCGTAGGTCAGGGCCGACGACGCGAAGACGACGGCTTCGGCCGCTGGCGTGCGTTGCGCCTGCGCCTCGACCAGCTCGTGCTGGCATCCGGCGGACTGCTCCTGTGCGGCCGGGTGGCTCATCCCATGGCCAAGATAGCCGTGCGAAAGGCGGCCGAGCGACACGAACACCATCGTCGGGAACACCTCCAGCAACAACTTCCGCAGCGTCATCTCCCTGGGTCACCTGTCGTTCGACAACACCATCAACCTGCACCGTTTGGGGCCGCTCGGGGTTAGCTGCGTCGACCGTGGTCCGCGGCCAGAGCCTCGAGCCGCGGGACCAGGTCGTCCGGGTGCGGCATCGCCTGGATCTCGTTGGCCAGCAGCCGGGCCTGGGTGCGGTATGAGGGTTCCAGCAGTAGCTCGGCGACGGCGGCCTTGACAGCGTCGGCGGTCGCCCCGTCAGGGCGCAACGACCTTCCGGCGCCGAGGGCGCAGATGCGGTCGGCGTTCCAGAACTGGTTGGCCTCCTGGGGCAGTACGAGAAGCGGGAGGCCGGCCGCCACGGCGGCCATCGTCGTCCCCGACCCTCCGTGGCAGACCACCAGGTCGCAGTGGGGGAACAGCAGGGACTGGGGGAGGTAACGCTCGACGTGCACGTTCGCGGACATGGCGCCGAGCTCAGCCGGGTCCCGGTCGGGGCCGACCGTAACGATCACGTTGACGGGCTGGCCGTCGCCTGGCTCGTACAGGCTGGACACGGCGGCGAGCACCGTCTCGAACACCTGCGGCGTGTGGTTGGCGACGGTCCCGAGGGTGACGTAGACGGTCGGTCGCTCGTCCAGATCGTCGACCCAGGCGGGCAGCACCTCGCCACCTGAGGTGTCAAAGGCCACGGGCCGCATGGGCCGGGCCACCGGGACCCGCTCGATCATCGGCGACTGGAAGCCGGTCGGGCAGACATCGAGGTAGAGCGACCTGAACATCCCGCCGAGGTCGTCCGGCTCAACCGACCAGGCCTCCCAGGTGGGCGCCACGACCTCGGCGGCCAGGTCCCAGAACTCTTCGGGCTGGAGCGCCCCGAAGCTGTGGTTGACCCAGCCGATGCCGCAGGCGGCGGCGGCGATCGGTCCGGCGAAGTCGGTCATGTCGTGGACGAGCAGGTCGGCGCCCCACCCGCGGATGGCGCCGACCAGGTCGCCCACCTTGGCCGGCGCCGCCACCTCGGCGAACATGAGCGCCCCGAAGCGCCAGATGTCCTCCTCGCCCGGGCCTGGGGCATCGGGCAGCTCCATCGTCCTGTGGTGCACCACGGGCGGGCTCAGCCCGGCGGCGAACGTGGGGAACCCGACCGGCTCGATCACCCGGCGGCAGAAGCGCTCGGCCGTGGCGAAGGCCACCTCATGGCCGGCCCGCCTGAGCGATTGAGCGAGCGGCACCATCGGGTGGAAGTGGCCGAAGCCGGGCACACAGGTGCAGAGGACCTTCAAGTCGCGCTGCCCATGAACGGCCAAGATAACCTGAGCGGACGATGCAACTCGCCCCGAGTCTTCTGGCCGCATGCGAGCGGTGGCCGGAGCGGCCGGCCGTCACGTTCGGGGGCCGTACCATCACCTACGCCGAGCTGGGCCGGCAGGTGAGGACCGTGGCCGCCAGCTACCGGCGGCTGGGCATCGCTCCCGGTGACCGGGTCATCTGCGCGCTGCCCGACCGCCCCGAGCACCTCGTGGCCATGAACGCGGCCTGGGCCTGCGGGGCCGTGCACGTCGGGACCGATGCCGATCTGACCGGCTCGGAGCTGGTCTGGCTGGCCCAGCGCACCGAGGCGGCGGCGATCGTCCTCCAGCTGCGGCCCGACCGCCCCGACCCGATCGCCGAGCTGCGGGCCGCCCGTCCCGAGATGCACGTCATCCGCACCGACGTGGAGGTCGACGGCGACGGATCGCTCTGCTTCGCCGGGCTGGCGGCTGAAGGGGCCAGCCCGGCGCCACCGGCGATCCCGCCGTTCACCGACGACGAGACGGCGCTGTTCCTGCTGACATCGGGGACCACGGGCCGGCCCAAGGCGATCATGGAGACGCTGCCCCACTGCTGGGCCAAGATGCAGTTCTTCACCGACGCCTTCTCGCCCGGCCAGCAGGACGTTCACCTGCTCTTCCTGCCGGTCGGCCACGTGTTCGGGCTGCGGCTCGCCCTCATCGCCCTGCTCAGCGGCGGCCGCCTGGTGCTGATGGACCGCTTCTCCCCCGATGAGGCACTCCGTCTGGTGACCGAGGAGCGGGTCACGGTGCTGCCGGGCATGCCCACCCACCTCAGGCTCCTCCTGGACCGGCTCGACCCCGACCGCCACGACGTCTCCAGCCTGCGATGGGCCATCTCGGCGGCCGCCAACCTCCCCCAGCCGCTGGCCGAGCAGGTGTACGAGCGCCTGGGCGTGGACCTGCTGTTCGTCTACGGCTGCAGCGAGGGGTTCACCACCCAGACCACCGACCGGGCCGAGATCCTGGCCGGCTCGGTCGGCCACCAGATCTTCTCCGGTCCACCGGGCACGGCGCCGGCCGGCACGGT
>JBBSHM010000045.1:0-18478 GCA_038253125.1 Acidimicrobiales bacterium | reverse complement strand
CCTCGGCGACCCAAGCCAGCTCCCCGCCGTGGATGTAGACCAGCACCCGAAGGTGTCGTGCCGGGGCGAGGCTCAGGTCACGCAGTTCCCAGGCAGCTCCCCGGTGCCGGCTCCGCATCAGCGGCTTGGCCCGGGGCTCGCTCAACTCGGCGTAGGTACTCCGGCGCACGTACGCCAACAACGCAAGGACCGCGGCTTGGGCCTCGGCCGGCTGACGCTTCAGCCACTTGACGGCCTCAGCACCGACGATCACCTCCACCAGACCAGTATAGACAGACGCCTATATCGGTGTCCACCTATAACCGTCGGGGGAGCCGGGTCGTTGCCTCACTCGTCCTCGCGGCCCGCCTGGATGCGGTCGTCGCGACGGCCACCGCCTTCCACGAGAGCGTCCTCCCCCTGGACCTTCCCGGTCGCCGGTGGATGCCGGTGATCGAGAAGGCGTCGACGGGCTCGTCCGGCCCGGAGGTGCGACTGGCCGCCTGCTTCGCTTCACTCCTGGATGCGGACCCAGGGCCCAATAGCAGCCTGCGCATGCTGTTGCGGCCGGTCCGACCGGACGGCCGACGGCTCGAGTGGACGAGTGCGGCCAGCGTGCCCGGTCTTGGCCAACGCCCGGTTGTCGAGGTACTGGCCGACGCCCACACCCGGCGATTCGTGGTCGTCGACCAGCTCCCCCGCCCTGACGGTGAGGCGCCCGAGGCCTCCGCAGCCCCCTTCCGACGCGGGCTGTGGGCCAGCCCGTCCGATCTCCAAGCCCTTCTTCATCAAGAGCTCGACGTCGAGCGCTTCTCCAGCCTGCTGAGCGGACTGCTCCTCCTCGACTGGGCCGGCTGCTCAGCAAGTCTCCACCCTCCACGGCTCGAGGACGGGGATCCGCTCGCCCCGCTGTTCTGCGCCTTCGCACCGTTCTTCGGGGCGCCGGCGATCTTCAGTGCTGAATCCGTTCCTGAGCCAGCATCAGCGCCCAAGGCACCCGTAGGCGGGGCTGGCCGGGAGGCTGTCCCCGGTCCCCGCTATACCTTGGGCGCCGACTGGGTTGGTACCGTCGCCAGCGATGGGTGGGGGCGTCGCCGTGGGGCTCGATGTGGGCGGCACGAAGTGCCTGGGGGTGGCGGTTGGGCCTGACGGGTCGGTGCTGGCTGAGCAGCGGGTGCCGACGCTGGCCGGGGGCGGCGAGGCTCTGCTCGACGCCATGGCCGCGGTGGCCTCCGACGTCGCCGCCGCCGCCGTCGGCGCCGCCCCGGCTTCGGTCGGCGTCGGCGCACCGGGGCTCGTGGACACGGACGGGGTCCTGCGAGTAGCCCCCAACCTGCGGGAGGCCACAGGCCTGCCGATCGGCGCCGGGCTGGCCCGGCGGCTGGGCGTCGCCGTCCAGGTGGACAACGACGTGACCTGTGCCGCCTACGGCGAGTGGGCGGTGGGCGCCGCCGCCGGCATCGGCGACGTGCTGCTGGCCGCCCTCGGCACCGGCATCGGTGGGGGCCTGATCGTGGGTGGCCGCCTGGCCCGCGGCGCCCACGGCTTCGCCGGCGAGATCGGCCACGTCGTCGTCGACCCGCACGGGCCGCCCTGTCCCTGCGGGCGGCGGGGGTGCTGGGAGCGCTTCGCCTCGGGCGGCGGCCTGGGGCGCCTCGGCCGGGAGGCGGCCGTCGCCGGCCTGGCGCCCGGCATCGTGGCCCGGGCCGGCGGCGACAGCGAGGATGTCCGAGGCGAGCACGTGACCGCCGCCGCCCGGGACGGTGACCCGGCGGCTCGGGCGATCCTCGACGACTTCGCCTGGTGGCTGGCCCTCGGGCTGGCCAACCTGACGAACATCTTCGACCCTGAGCGGATCGTGCTGGGCGGGGGGCTGGTCGACGACGCCCCGCTCTGGATCGACGCCACCCGGACGGCGTTCGCAGGCATGGTGCTCGGGGCGACGGTCCGCCCCGAGGTCTCGATCGTGCCGGCGACGCTCGGCGCCCGGGCCGGGGCGGTGGGCGCCGCCCTCCTCGGCCGGGAGGCGTCCCGGGCTCGGTGAACCCATGCTGTAGTGGCCGCGGGCGGCGGTAGCCTCGGCTGGCGTGGGCCTCGATGACTACGCGTTCCGGCGCATCACCGGCCTGCCCCCCTACGTCTTCTCGATCATCAACGACCTGAAGGTCGAGGCCCGTCGGGCCGGTCAGGACGTGATCGATCTCGGCTTCGGCAACCCCGACATCCCCTCGCCGGAGATTGCCGTCGAGAAGCTGGCCGAGGCGGCCCGCAACAGCCGCAACCACCGTTACTCCTCGTCGAAGGGGATCCCCAAGCTGCGCCAGGCCGTGGCCGACCACTACCGGCGCCGCTTCAACGTCGAGCTCGACCCCGACCAGGAGATCGTCACCACCATCGGGGCCAAGGAGGGCCTGTCGCACCTGATGTGGGTGCTGCTCGGCCCCGGAGACTCGGCGGTGGTGCCCACCCCCAGCTACCCGATCCACATCTACGCCCCGCTGTTCGCCGGCGCCGAGGTGCAGCAGGTCCGCCTCGACGGCGGCCGCGACTTCCTCGAGGGCTGCATCGAGGCGTTCAAGAGCCAGTGGCCCCGGCCCCGGGTGATCGTCTGCTCGTTCCCCCACAATCCGACCACCCAGTGCGTCGACCTCGGGTGGATGACCAGGCTCGTTGCCTTCGCCCGGGAGAACGAGGTGGTGCTGGTCCACGACTTCGCCTACTCCGACACGGCATTCGACGGCTACCAGCCGCCGTCGGTGCTGCAGGTGCCGGGGGCCAAGGAGTGCTCGGTCGAGCTGTTCACGCTCACCAAGAGCTTCTCGATGGCGGGCTGGCGGGTCGGCTTCCTCGTCGGCAACGCCCGGGTGGTGCAGGCGCTCACCAAGCTGAAGAGCTACCTCGACTACGGCACCTTCCAGCCCATCCAGATCGCGGCCACGGTCGCCCTGAACGAGGCATACGATTATCCGAAGGCGGTGAACAGCATCTATGAATCACGACGTGACGCTCTGTGTGACGCCATGTCCCGGGTGGGCTGGGAGATCGAGCGGCCCAGGGGGACGATGTTCGTGTGGGCCCCGGTGCCCGAGCCCTACCAGGAGATGGGCAGCCTCGACTTCTCGAAGATGCTGATCACCGAGGCCAACCTGGCGGTGTCGCCGGGGGTGGGCTTCGGCCTGGGTGGCGAGGGCCACGTGCGCTTCGCCTTGATCGAGAACGAGCAGCGCATCGCCCAGGCCGCCCGCAACGTGAAGCGAGCCCTGCCCAAGCTGGGCTGAGGGCTTCGCCGACCGGAAGATACGTGACCGCAACCCATCACGCCATGGCGCTGGCCGCCACCCAGACGGTCGTTCTCGAGCAGATAGCCACCGGGGAGCCGCTTGCTGTGGTCCTGGACACGCTCGTGCGGGGCATCCAGGAGCAGACGGGCGGGATGATCGCCTCAGTGCTGCTCCTCGACGAATCGGGTAGGCGCCTTCACCACGGAGCGGCGCCCGGCCTGCCGGCCGCCTACAACGACGCCATCAACGGCATGGAGATCGGACCGTCGGCCGGTTCCTGCGGCACCGCCGCCCACACGGGCCGCCCGGTCGTGGTCGGGGACATCGCCGCCGACCCGCTGTGGCTCGACTTCCGGGACCTGGCCTTTGAGCACGGCCTCGGCGCCTGCTGGTCGACGCCGATCCTGTCCTCGACCGGCGCCGTCCTCGGCACGTTCGCCCTCTACTACCGAGCGCCGCGAGCCCCCGACGAGCGTCACCTCGAGCTGGTGGCCATAGCCAGCCACCTGGCGGCGGTGGCCATAGCCGCCGACCGGGACCGCGAGGCACGGCGGCGCAGCGAGGAGCGCTACCGGTCGTTGGTGTCGGATGCTCCGGTCGGCATCTTCCTGGCCGACGCTGAGGGCGGCGACGTCTTCGCCAACGACGAGCTGGCCCGCATCGTCGGTCATCAGGGCTCGGGCGGGCGCGGCCATGGCTGGGCTGAGCACGTGCACCCCGAAGACCGTGACAGGGTCACCGCCGGCTGGCGGGCCGCGGTGGCGGGCGGGTTGCCGTGGTCGGACGAGCTCCGGGTGATCGGGGCCGACGGGGTGGTGCGGTGGGTGGCGGCCGAGGCCCGGCCGCAGCGGGACGACGGCCGTGTGACCGGGTTCGTCGGCACCTACTCCGACATCACCGGCCGCCGTGAGGCGGAGATGCTGGCCAGGGCCGAGGCGGAGCGGCTGCGACTTGAGGAGGTCTTCCGTCAGGCGCCCACCGCCATCATCGCCTTCCGGGGGCTTGACCACGTCGTCGACTTCGTCAACGACGCCTATCTGGAGCTGCTGCCCGGGCGCTCCGATGTCATCGGCAAGCCCATCCGTGCCGCCTGGCCCGAGCTGGGCGGCCAGCCCTTCGTCGAGCGCCTCGACCGCGTCTACCGGACGGGGGTGCCCTTCCGGGCCGACGAGGCTCCGGTCAGGCTGGACCGCCACGCCACCGGCGAGCTGGAGGAGATGTACCTGAGCTTCCTGTACGCGCCGCTGCGGGGTCCCGAGGCGCAGGTGGTAGGCGTATTGGCCCACGTCGTCGACGTGACCGACCTCGTGCTGGCCCGACAGGCCCTCGAACGGTCGCTCGAGGACCAGCGCTTGGTGGCCCACACCCTGCAGCAGAGCCTGTTGCCGAGGCGCCTGCCGAGCATCCCGGGACTGGAGATGGCGGGCCGCTACCGGCCCGGCGAAGCCGGTGTGGAGGTCGGCGGCGACTGGTACGACGTCTTCCGGGTGCACGGTGACCTGGTCGGCTTCGCCATCGGTGACGTCGTCGGCCGCGGCGTCAAGGCGGCCGCCACCATGGGTCAGCTGCGCACCGCGGTGCGGGCCTACGCCCTGGAGATGAGCTCGCCCGGAGCGATCATCGATTGCATCAGCCGGCTGACCGAGGACCTCCACGGCGGAGCCATGGTGGCAACGCTCCTCATCGGGGTGCTCGACCTGGAGCACCGACGGCTCCTGCTGGCGGTCGCCGGGCACCCGCCGCCGCTCGTCATCCGGGCCGATGGTCGGGCCCGCTTCGTCGAGGAGGGCCGCAACGCACCGATCGGCGTCGTTCTGGAGCCGCCGCCCGATGCCGTGGTCGACCTCGAGGGCGGCATGACCGTGCTGTGCTACACCGACGGCCTGGTCGAGCGGCGGGACCAGTCGATCGACGAGGGCCTGTGCGCCCTCCGACGGTGCGTGGCTGTCCCGTGGGGTGATCTCGACGCTCTGCTCGACGATGCGGTGCTGCCTGCCCTTGCCCCCAACGGTGCCGACGACGACGTGGCCCTTCTGGCGCTGCGGATCCTTCCCGACCGGTGCCAGGGCGAGAGCAACGGGCCGGCCGGTCAACACGAGATGGATCCCGGGCTGTAACACGTCGGACACGAACAGCGTTTAGCGTGCTGGCATGCCGGTGTTCCTGCTGCGCGTATGGGTGCCGGACCGGCCCGGTGCGCTGGGGGCGGTGGCCAGCCGCATCGGCGCCGTGCGAGGCGACTTGATCGGCATCGACATCCTGGAGCGCGGTGCCGGCCGGGCCATCGACGAGCTGGTGGTCGACCTGCCGGAGGTTGACCTGGTGCCCCTGCTCATCAGGGAGGTGGGCCAGGTCGACGGGGTCGACGTCGAGGACGTGCGGCCGGCTCCGACCACCGTCGTCGACCCCCGCCTCGACGCCCTGGAGACCGCCGCCCTCCTGTGTGAGAAGGAGGACGTCGACGAGCTCCTGGCCGCACTGACCGCCCGGGCCGGCCACGACGGCGAGGCCGAGTGGGCTGCGGTGCTGGACGGCGAGGCCGGCACGTGCCTCGCCGCGGTGGGAGCCGCGCCGCCGACCCCGTGGCTGCTGGCCTTTGTGGCCGGCAGCCGCACCTCCACCCTCGTCGCCGCCGCCGAGTGCGGGCCGGACGACGTGGCCTGGGCCCCCCTGCCTCGCGCCGACCTCGCCCTGGTCCTCGGGCGGCGGGGGCGCCCCTTCCGGGCCCGCGAGCGCCGCCAGCTGGCCGCGGTGGCCCGCATCGCCGACCACCGCTGGATAGAGTTGACGTCCGGCGCCTGTCCGTCGAACAGACCCCTGGCCACCCCTCGGGCCTGATCCCGACCTGGCGCGTACACCGTTTCGGCGTCCGGTTGGCGGTGTCATCGCCAGCCGCAGCTTTGAGATCGCAGGCGGTGGGCGGAGTCGGCCACGGCCTGAGCAGGACGATCCGCTCATGCGGCCCGAGCTGCGGCCCGAGCCTTGACCCACGAGTGGTGGCCGCTCCGGTCGGCAGCGGCCAGACTGCGTGACTGTGGCCGATCGGCAGACCTCGGACGAGGCCGAGCAGGCCGCCCGGCTGAGGGTGGCCATCGCCCGCCTGGCCCGCCAGCTCCGGCAGCGGACCATGGGCGGCCTCACCCCTTCCCAGCTGTCGTGCCTCATCTCGGTGGAACTGCTCCAGCCTGTCCGCCTGGCCGAGCTGGCCGCCCGCGAAGCCGTCGCCCCCCCGACCCTCACCCGGATCGTCGCCGTACTCGTCGATGTCGGCCTGATCGAACGCCAGGCTGACCCCGACGACGCCCGCGCCGCCCTGATCACCACCACCGCCGTCGGCCGCGACGCCCTCCAGGTGGTCAGGGCCGAGCGCAACGCCTTTCTGTTCGAGCGCCTCCACGCCCTGGCCGAGCAGGACCGGGCCCGCCTGCCGCAGCTGGTCGGGCTCCTGGAGCAGCTCGCGGCGCCACCCGAGCAGCTCCCATTCGAGCAGCTCCCATCCGAGCAGCCGCCGTCGCCGACCGCTTGACCTGTCTCGTTGAGGTTGCCCCTCGGGGCCCCGAGCCGGGCGTCGGCCGCACGTCGTGATCGAGTGGCGGTGGTGTTGGGGGCTTCAGCTCTCTGTGGCGTTGGCGGCCCGACGCAGGCGGTCGGCGACGGCGGCACCGATGCCCTCCTCGGGCGGTGGCACGGCGATCAGGACGTCCAGGCTCAGCTGGTCAGCTCGGCGGAGGCTGGCGTACAGCACCCGCGCGTAAGCCGCCGGATCCTCGTCGGCCACCAGCAGCTCGACTCCAGCCGGCACCGGGGCGGCCTGCGGCAGCAGCACGCCGACCCGGTCCGCCGCCGCCGCCGCCGCTGCCCGGGCCACGGCCTCCTCGACGGTGGCGGCCAGGATCACCCGGGCCCGGGGGGCGTAGTGCGAGGCGAGCATCCCGGGGGCGGCCGGGGCGCCCGGCCCGGGCTGACGGGCGACCGGCGCCCCGAGGACGCCCTCGAGGACCTCGACGGGCACTCCGCCCGGCCGCAGGAGAACGACCTGATCCCCGGTGCAGTCGACGATGGTCGACTCGACGCCCACCCGGCACGGCCCTCCGTCGAGGATGAGGTCCACCTCGTCACCCAGATCCGACCTCACGTCCGCCGCTGTCGTCGGCGAGACCCGCCCGAAGCGGTTGGCCGACGGCCCGGCGATGCCCCCGCCGAAGGCCTGCAGCAGCTGCTGGGCCAGCGGGTGGGCCGGCGACCGCAGGGCCAGGGTCGCCCCGCCCCCGGCTACCGCCGCCGGCACGTGGTCGGCCCGCTCCACCACCAGGGTCAGCGGGCCGGGCCACAAGGCCTCGGCCAGCCGCAGGGCGCACGCCGGGACGGTCCGGGCGAAGCGGGCCAGGTCCTCGGTGCCGGCGACGTGGACGATGAGAGGGTGGTCGGTCGGTCGCCCCTTCACCTGGAAGACCCGGGCGACGGCCTCGGCGTTGGCGGCGTCGGCGCCGAGCCCGTACACCGTCTCGGTTGGGAAGGCGACCAGGCCCCCCCGGGCGAGGACGGCGACGGCGTCGAGGACGTGGGTGCGGCCGTCCATGGCCTCAGGCTGTCACGTCCCGTTCCGGCTCAGCAGCCGAGGGCGTAGCTGACTGCTGAGCAGACCTCGCGCATCGTGTCGGCCCCGACCCCTCCTGCACGGCTGGTCAGCGACGACTGGGCGATGGTGTGAAGGCCGTCACAGTTGACGACCGACGGGTGATCCAGCCCGACTTCGTCGTGGTCGAGGCTGACCTCGGCGGCGTGGCCACGGATCGAGGTGGTCACCTCGGCCACCGTCACGAGGTCCCGCACGTCGAGCACCTCGGACCGGGTCACCACCAGGACCGGCCGCCTCCTGCCACCGACCTGGGCGATCCAGATCTCGCCGCGGATCACTGCTGAGCCCACGCCTCAGCCTCGGTCCAGAACGGGTCTGCCCGCTCTGGATGTCGTTCGTAGGCGGCCCGGTCCGACTGCGCCAGCGCCGCCTGCACGGCGGCCGCCACCCCCATTCGAGCGGCCGAGGAGATGTTGATCCCGAGCTGGCGGGCCTGCGCCGCAAGGTCGTCATCCAGCGTGAACGTGGTGCGGGTGGGCGCCATACATCGATGCTATCAGGAAGTGATGACATCAGCCCCAGACCCCAGAGGGCCGTCCGATGGTCCACAGGACGGCCCCGTCGTCCCCCGGATTTCCACAGGAGATCCCTCTTGTGGATCACACCCATGTGATTTAGGATCAGAGGTCTAACGCCCCCTGCGGAGGCGCCCAGGCTGGGCGTGCCGCACCGGGCCATCTGTCGCTGCCGCCTGTGGCTGCCCTGCTCAGACGCGTCCAACTTTCCCTCCTGGAGGTTCCCAACCGTGGCCATCGCTACCGAGACGACCGTCCTCGGCCTCACCCGGCACTTCACCGAGGCCCAGGTCCACCCCTACGACACCGTCACCTGGGAGCGGCGCGAGGCCCGGATCACCAACTGGAAGGACGGAACCGTCGCCTTTGAGCAGCTGGGGGTCGAGGTGCCCAGCACCTGGTCGCTGAACGCCACCAACATCCTGGCCCAGAAGTACTTCCGGGGCACCCTCGGCACCCCCGAGCGGGAGTGGAGCCTGAAGCAGGTGGCCGACCGGGTGACCGACACCATCACCGCCTGGGGGATGAAGGACGGCTACTTCCTGGACGAGGAGGAGGCTGAGACCTTCCGGGCCGAGCTCAAGTACCTGATCGTCCACCAAAAGGCGGCCTTCAACAGCCCGGTCTGGTTCAACATTGGTGTCAACGGCGTGCCGCAGCAGGGCAGCGCCTGCTTCATCCTGGCCGTCGAGGACTCGATGGACTCCATCCTCGACTGGTACCGCGAGGAGGGCACCATCTTCAAGGGCGGCTCGGGCGCCGGGGTCAACCTGTCGCGGATCCGCTCCAGCGTCGAGCACCTGAAGGGCGGCGGCACGGCGTCGGGGCCGGTCAGCTTCATGCGGGGGGCCGACGCCTCGGCCGGCACCATCAAGAGCGGGGGCAAGACCCGTCGGGCCGCCAAGATGGTCATCCTCAACGTCGACCATCCCGACATCGAGGACTTCATCTGGTGCAAGGCCCGGGAGGAGGAAAAGGCCCGGGTGCTGCGCGACGCCGGCTTCGACATGGACCTCGACGGCCGCGACTCCATCTCCATCCAGTACCAGAACGCCAACAACTCGGTGCGGGTCAGCGACGAGTTCATGCAGGCCGTCGAGTCCGACGCCGACTGGCGCCTGCGGGCCGTCACCGACGGCACCGTCACCAAGACCCTGCGGGCCCGTGACCTCTACCGCCAGATCAACACCGCCGCCTGGGCGTGCGCCGACCCGGGCCTTCAGTTCGACACCACCATCAACCGCTGGCACACCGCGCCTGAGGACGGCCGCATCAACGGCTCGAACCCGTGCAGCGAGTACATGCACGTCGACAACTCAGCCTGCAACCTGGCCAGCATGAACCTGCTCACCTTCGTCGAGGAGGACCTGGACTTTGACGTCGAGGGTTTCCGGCGGGCCGTCGAGGTCGTGTTTACCGCCCAGGAGATCATCGTCGGCAACGCCGACTACCCGACCGAGAAGATCGCCGAGAACAGCCGGCGGTTCCGCCAGCTCGGCATCGGCTACGCCAACCTCGGCGCCCTCCTCATGTCCGAGGGGCTGCCCTACGACTCCGACCAGGGGCGGGCGTGGGCCGCCGCCATCACCGCCCTGCTGACCGGTCAGGCCTACGCCACCAGTGCCCGCACGGCCAATCGGATGGGTCCCTTCCCGGGCTACCAGAAGAACTCCGAGCACATGCTGAAGGTGCTGGGCATGCACCGGGCCGAGGTGGCCAAGATCGACGAGGAGGCGGTGCCCGAAGCGCTGCTGTCCGCCGCCCAGGAGGCCTGGGACGAGGCGGTCGAGCTGGGCGCGGCCTACGGGGTCCGCAACGCCCAGGCCAGCGTGCTCGCACCCACCGGCACCATCGGCCTGCTGATGGACTGCGACACCACCGGTGTCGAGCCCGACCTCGGCCTGGTGAAGACCAAGAAGCTGGTGGGTGGCGGCACCATGTCGATCGTCAACCAGACGATCCCCCGAGCCCTGCGCCGCCTGGGCTACGACGCCGCCCAGGTCGCGGACATCGTGGCCTACATCGACGAGCACAAGACCATCGTCGGCGCCCCCTACCTGGCTGGCGCCCACCTCCCGGTGTTCGCCTGCTCGATGGGCGACAACACGATCCACTACAGCGGCCACGTGCGGATGATGGCGGCCGTCCAGCCCTTCATCTCGGGGGCCATCTCCAAGACGGTCAACATGCCCGAGGAGGCGTCGGTGGCCGACGTCGAGCAGCTGCACCTCGATGCCTGGAAGCTCGGGGTGAAGGCCGTGGCCATCTACCGGGACAACTGCAAGGTGGGCCAGCCGCTGTCCACCACCAAGAAGGAGATCCGCGGCGGAGATGTAACCGAGGTGGTCGTCACCACCGAGGAGGGCGTCACCGTCACCCAGCAGGTCGACGCCGTCGAGCTGGCCACCAAGGTGGCCAAGTTGGAGCGTGCCCTCAGCCAGCAGCAGGTCGTCGTGGTGAAGCAGCCCATCCGTGAGCGCCTGCCCCGGCGCCGCCGATCCACCACCTTTGCCTTCCGGGTGGCCGACTGCGAGGGCTACGTCACCGTGGGCGAGTACGACGACGGCCGCCCCGGCGAGGTGTTCATCAAGGTTTCGAAGCAGGGCTCGACCCTGGCCGGCATCATGGACGCCTTCTCCATCTCGATCAGCCTCGGCCTCCAGCACGGCGTGCCGCTGTCCACCTACGTGAAGAAGTACTCGAACATGAAGTTCGAGCCGGCCGGCCTCACCGACGATCCCGAGCTGCGCCTGGCCTCGTCGCTGGTCGACTACATCTTCCGCCGCCTGGCCGTCGACTACCTGCCCTTCGGCGAGCGGGCCGAGCTGGGCATCCTCACCACCGGCGAGCGCACCCAGCCCACCCTCCCCGGCGTCGAGGAGCAGGTCAGCCTCGACCAGCCCAGCACCGACCCCCAGGTGACCACGGCCCCGGAGGCAGAGCCCGCCGGCTCCGGAGGCAGAGCAGAGCCCGCCGGCTCCGGAGGCAGAGCAGAGCCCCGACCGGCGACCATCGCCCGCCAGCCGCAGCTCGACGCCCCGATGTGCTTCCAGTGCGGCACCACCATGCAACGGGCCGGCTCCTGCTACGTCTGCGCCGGCTGCGGCACGACCAGCGGCTGCAGCTGAGCAGCCTGATCAGCGGCTCTGTCAGCTGAGCCGCCGCTTCTCCCGGTCCCCGATCGGCGGCCGTCCTGCGGTGCGCCCCGCATGTTTTCCTCGTTTGCATCTTTCCGTCACAGAAGGGCACCACTATGGGCAAGAACAACCGTCAGCGCCGGGAGGACAAGCACCGTCGCCGCGACCGCAGCCGGGCGGCGCGGTCGCAGGCGCCTGCCGGGCCGGGTGGGGTCAGGTACATCGGCGACGAGGTGTCGACGGCCCTGCTGGTCAGGACGGCGGCGGTCGCCATGGCTCAGGGCGACGTGGCGCTCGCCCGTTCGGTCCTATCCGATCTGACGGCCAGGCCGGACGCCGGCCGCTTCGCCGCCGCCGCCGTGGCTGATCTCCTCGCCAAGCTGGCCGGGGCCGGCTGGGAGCCCCGGTTGTTGGCCAACCTGGTGCGTCGACGCCTGTCGGCCCGCCACGCCAGGGTCTTGACCACGCCAGGCGAATCGGAGGGCGGCGCTTTGGAGGGCGGCGCTTTGGAGGGCGTCGAGGTGACCGTCGAGGTGCTGGCCGTGATGATGGTGCTGCCGCCGCTCCCGGCGCTGCCGAGCGCCAGCGTGGTCGACGAGGCGCAGGCCAAGGTGCTGGCCAAGGTGCGGGGGCTGCTGGCCAAGGCCGAGTCCACCACCTTCGCCGAGGAGGCCGAGTCGCTGTCGGCCAAGGCCCAGGAGCTGATGGCCCGCCACGCCATCGACCGTGCCCTGGCCGTCGCCGCGGCGGCGCCCGAGGTCCCCGGCGGCCGCCGCCTTCCCATCGAGGACCCCTACGCCGACGCCAAGGCGATGCTGGTCGGCTCGGTGAGCCAAGCCAACCGCTGCCGGTCCGTGCACGTGGTCGACCTGGCCCTCGTCACGCTCCTCGGGTTCGAGGCCGACCTGGTGGCCGTCGAGCTGCTGTTCACGTCGCTGCTGGTCCAGGCCAACCGGGCCATGCTGGCCGCCGGACGTGAGGACCGGCGGGCCCGCCAGCGGGGGTTCCGCAGTTCGTTCCTGTCGGCCTACGCCGTGCGGATCGGCCAGCGACTTGAGGCCTGCACCGCCGATCAGGTGTCCGCCGCCGACGCCGACGAGGGCGGCCGCCTGCTTCCGGTGCTCGCCGCTCGTGACGACGCGGTGGAGGACGCGGTCGAGAAGATGTTCGGCGGCAGCCTCGTCCATCGTCCGACCCGGATCAGCGATCCCCGGGGCTGGGTGGCGGGCCACGCCGCCGCCGACCTGGCCGACCTCGCCGTCGGCCCCGGCCTGCGGGCCACCGGCTGAGCCTCCATCACGGGTCCGGCATCGGCCAGCGGTCGTCAAACGCAGCGATCCCGCCGTCGGCTCCCTCGCAGCTGACTGCAACCGCTGACCCCGTCGAGAGTGCCCACATCTGGTCCTGCTGGCGACCAGAAGTGGGCACTCACGCAGGTCCGCCCCCCGGCGGCTGGGAAGTCGCTGCCCGTCAGAGGACCGTCAGCGCCTCGGCCGCCGAGCCATGGACGGCGGAGACGACCACCGAGCGGTCGAAGGTCACGAACCGGCCGCCCCGGTGGACGGCCAGGGCCAAGAGGTACGCGTCGGTCACCTGCCGCGGGCCGTGCAGGCGGCGGCGGTCGACCACGACCGGGTCGAGCAGGCTGATCTCGCACGGCCAGAACTCGTGGTGGGGCGTGGCGCAGGCCTGCTCGAGCAGGTCGGCAACGACGGCAGGCGCCACCGGGCTCGGGTACCGGGCCTGGCTCATGATGCGCACGACTCCGTTCTGGGTGATGGCGCACGATGCCCAACCATCGTTGATCTCGTCGTCCAACCACCCCCGGGCCAGGAGGTGGTCGGCATGATCGCTGTCGAGCAACGCCAACAGGACGTTGATGTCGAGCAGCGCCCTCGTCACCCCGCGTCGTCCTCGCGCAGCTCGTCGATCAGGGAGTTCGAAACCACGTCACCACGCGACGGCAACGGCCGGAACCCGTGGAGCTCGCCGGACCCTTGGGGTTCACCGCTGGACAGTGCCTCAAAAGCAACCTTTGAACCCGTCAGGGCCTGGCGGGCAAGCTCTGAGATCACGTCGCCGATGCTGCGGCCCTCCCGGCGGGCACGGTCTCTGGCCGCCTGCAGCACGTCGTCGTCCAGGCTCAACGTGGTGCGCACACATCAGATGCTAACGCATCATGCCGCGGCGGCGTCATCCTGGGCCGGGCCGCCACCAGCGGGCGCCTTCCCGTCGGCGTTCCCGGTCGAGCCCGGCACCGTCCCCACCCGGTGGGACGGCAGCCGGCTGCGGGTCCCCGAGCTCACCCCGCCGTTGAAGGAGCGCACGGTACCCACCGGACTGCGGTTCGCCTCGGCCGAGCCGCCCAAGGCGACAGCGGCCCGGCTGGCCCCCACAGCCTGGTCACCGTCGAGCTCACCACCCACCCCCGCCAGCTCACCACCACCCTCACCGCCATCGGCCTGACCGCCCTGCCGACCGGCGTCCCCCAACGTCCCCGACAGCCCCGCCGGCGACGACGGCTCACGGCCCGGGCGCCAGCCACTTGGCCGTCGGGGCCGGCAGAGGACCACGCGCCCTTGTTCTCGGTCATGCGGCCCCTGAACAACCACCCCGAAACGTCGGGATGACCCAAGGAGGGAAGCCCCCACAGCGTTGTGCCACGCTCGTGGGGTACGCTCTGCGCCGTGGTTGACCTCGCCGTGCTGGATCAGATCAACGACCTCCTCGATGCCGAGGACGCCTCGACGGTCAACACCTCGATGCGGCTGCCGGCGTCGCTGCGTGATGCCGCCGCGCTGGCCGTGGAACAGCTCGGCGTCGCCTCCTCCACGACCTCGCTCACCGCCGCCGCCCTGCGTTCGGCCCTGGAGACCCTCGTCATGTTGGCTGCGCTCGAGGCGCACCACGACCGGCACCCGGCGGCCCGACCGTCACTGACCGAGGTGGCGCTCGCACTGGCGGCACAAGACGGATCACCTCTGGCCGATCGGCACGACCTCGTAGATCGGGCGGCGGCCGACATTGTCCTGCGCCATCCCGACGCCGACGCCGACGACGTGCTCCTGTGGGCCGAGGCCCAGCTGTCGGCCACGGGATGAGGACGGTCGTTCTCGACAACGAGGCGGTGCAGGCGCTCACCCAGCCGGGTCACCGCAAGCACCGCATCGTCATCGCCCATCTCGCCGGTGTGGTCGTCCGTCGGCGGCGAGGGGCGCCGGTGACAGCGGTGGTGCCCACCGCCGTCAGGGTTGAAGCTGGCTGGGACCGGTCGAACCCGGCAGCAGCAGCCGTCAACCGCTTCCGGATCGGCGACGTCGCCCTGGATGCCGGCGGCGCGAACGTCGCCGCCGGGATCGTGGTGCGGACCGGCCTCAGCGTGGCCGACGCCCACGTGGGAGCGGTCATCCGCACCACGTCAGCGGACGAGATCGTCGTGCTCACCAGCGACCCGACGGACATGGCGAGTGCGGCGGCGCCAAGGAAGGTCACCGCCATCAGGATCTGACGGAGACCAGGCTCGGGCTCATCGCCTATTGGCCTGGACTGTGAACCCGGTTGCTGGTCACCGGCCGTCCCTAAACGCCGAAGGGGCAAGACGCTCGAGCTGTTCGGCCGGCTCAACACCGACCGGAACCCAGGTGACCACCAAGCTCCACGCCGTCTCTGGCCACGACCTGTGCCGGGTGCACGTGCCGCCGAGCAGCTTCCCGGTTGAGGCCTAGGTGCTCGTCGAGAACAACGCCCAGCTGGAGACCAGGACGGCCTTCTACGTCCGCATCGGCACCCGCGAGATCGCTGAACCGGCCACCAGCCCGCCCGACGGGGCGATCACGGGGCTCGACCTGTACCTGGCCATCGGCGGCCCCCAGAACCTTGGCCGTCGATGTGCCATCCCTGGGCTACACGGTCCACTTCGATGTGAGCAGCGTCAACGACATCTACTGGGGCGACCCCAAGACGGGCGCCTCCGCAACCGGGCAGGCGGCGACGAAGGATCACCCGAACCAGGGCGGCCCGTGGCCTCAGGGCGACCTGCGCCATCAGTACATCGACCGAGGGCCGGCCACGATTGAGGTCGTGCAGATGTGGACGGCCCGCTGGTCCGCCAAGGGCGAGTCAGCACCATTGCCGATCGCCTCGCCACCTCCGCCAGCATCACCATCCCCGTCCAGGAAATCCAAGCCGTCATCACCGGCTGATCCGCCACGTCCGCCCGGCGGTGAACATCGCGGCGACGTCCACCGAGATGTTGGCGTGCCAGTTGCTCTGGTCGGGCCGCGGTGTTCCGGCGCGCCAGTTGGCGGGCTCTACACGGGGCCACCGACTATCCGACCGCTTCGGGGGCGGGTTGTCCGGGGGCCGGCAAGTTCATGTTGGGTTCGGTGATGGCAGCGTCGTCGATGCCGGGGAGGCGGCGGGGGAGGACGAGAAAGGCGAAGACGGCGCCCGCCAGGGCTACGCCGGCGCACACGCCGGCGCCACGGGTCATGCCGTCGACGAAGGACGTGCGGGCGGCCGCGATGATGATGCCGCGAGCGCCCTCGGGGGCCTGCTGGGCCACCCCGAGGGCGGCGGCGGCCGACTCCTGGGCGGCGGCCAGCGCCGCTGGGGGGAGGGGCAGGCCACGGAGCCGGTCGGCGAGCGCGGGTCCGTAGACCGACGAAAAGGCGGCGCCCACCACCGCGACCCCAAATGCGCCGCCCAGCTCACGGGTCACGTCGTTGACCGCCGATCCCACGCCGGCCTTCTCGGGCGGCAGGACGGCCAGGATGGCGTTGGTCGAAGGGGCGGTGACCAGACCGAGGCCGGCGGCGATCAGCAGCATCGAAACCACCACCGGGCCGAAGTAGGCCGTGTCCGGTGCCAGCCGGGTGGCCACCAGGAATCCGCCGCCCATCAGGATCAGGCCTGCGGGCACGACGATCTTGGTGCCGATCCTGGCGCTGAGCAGGGGAGCCAACGGCGCGGTGATCCCGGTGGCGATGGCGAAGGGGAGGGTGTGCACGCCGGCCGACAGCGTGTCGTAGCCACGAACGAGCTGGAAGTACTGGGTGATGAGGAACACGAAGCCGAACAGCCCGAAGAACGAGACGGTGATGGAGAAGCTGGCGGCGCTGAACCGGATGTCACGGAACAGCGCCATGTCGAGCATCGGCTGGGTCGACCGTCGCTCCCAAAGGCCGAAACCGGCGAGTACGGCCACGGCGACCAGGTAGCCGGCGATGGTCGGCGGCGTCCGCCAGCCCCTTCCCGGCGCCTCGATCGTGGTGTACACGAGAAGCCCGATCCCGATGCCGGAGAGCACGAACCCACCGAGGTCGAGCGGGGGCGCCGCCGGGTCGCGGCTGGTCGGCAGGATCCACGCCCCGAGGCCGATGGCGATGGCGGCGATCGGCAGGTTGACGAAGAAGATCGAACCCCACCAGAAGTGCTTCAGGAGCAGGCCGCCCGACAGGGGCCCGAGAGCCACGGCCAGACCCACCACGCCGGTCCACATGCCGATCGCCGCCGCCCGCTCCTTGGCGTTGGTGAACGTGTTGGTGAGGATCGCCAGCGTCGCCGGGAAGATGAAGGCGGCGGCCAGGCCCATCAGGCATCGGGCCAGGATGAGCACGTGGGTCGAGCCGGACAGGCCGGCGAAGGTGGAGAACCCGGCAAAGGCGGCGATCCCGAGCTGCAGCGCCCCCTTGCGCCCGTAGCGGTCGCCGAGGCTGCCCCCGACGAGCAGGAGCATGGCGAAAACCAGCGAGTACCCGTCGACGATCCACTGCAGCTGGCTGGTGGACGCTCCGAGCTGCTCGCTGATCGAGGGGAGGGCGACGTTGACGATGGTGTTGTCGACCACGGCCAGGAACACGCTCAGGCACAGCACGGCGAGGACCGCCCAGCGGCGGCGGAGGGTCGTCTCTGGCTCGCTCACGTGCACTCCAAGAGGTCCGACGCGGGCACGCTACCGGCCCGGACCGGCCCGGGAGCCCCGCCAGAATGGCGGTGTGGCCATCCCGAACACGCGGCGCGAGACCCTGAACGCGGAGCGGACCGAGGCGCAGCGCCTCGTCGAGGACCTGCGGGCCGAGCGGGCCGGGATCCTGGTCGAGCAGGAGGCGAACCCGCCGGACGACGAGCACGACGTCGAAGGTTCGAGCGTGGGCTACGAGCGCGCCCGGGTGGGCGCGCTGCTGGCCCACGCCGAGGTCCGGCTGGCCGAGCTGGAGGCGGCAGCAGAGCGGAGCACCTCGGGGACCTACGGCCGCTGTGAGAGATGCGGCGGCCCCATAGGTGAGGACCGCCTGGCGGCTCTGCCGACGACCCGCAGGTGTGTGCGCTGCGCCTCCGCCCGCGAGGAGCTCGCCCAGACGTTGAGTCGACCGCCACCGCTGGATGTGGTGCAGCTCCGGGCCGACATCAACTCGACGATCGACCAGTCGCTTTGACCGGCGACGATCGCCGTGCCCACAGCTCACATCGGGGTTGTCGCCCGCCTGATGGGCGGCCGGGCGGGCCCGGGTAGGTTGTGAAGATGGCAGCCTTCGCCGCTGGGCTGTCGGAGAACCCCGAGCTGGTCCAGGCCGTCCACGAGGCGGTGGCCCAGGTGCGCGACGGGCTGGGGGCGGGGGAGCCGCCTGACCTGGTGCTGCTGTTCGTCACACCTCACCACCGGTCCCTCGTGCCCGAGGCGGCGAGGCTCGTGCGCCGGGCCTTTTGCCCCGCCACGCTCCTCGGGTGCGCGGCCGAGTCCGTGGTCGGCGGCCGACGTGAGGTGGAGAGCTCGCCCGGTGTGTCGCTGTGGGCCGGCCGCACCGGGCCGGTGCAACCCTTCCACCTGGACGTCACCATCACCCCCGACGGACCGACGATCACCGGCTGGCCCGACGACATGGCTGAAGCATCGGGGATGCTCGTCCTGATTGACCCGTTCAGCTT
>JBBSHM010000044.1:0-18562 GCA_038253125.1 Acidimicrobiales bacterium | reverse complement strand
GGCGTCAGTGTCGAAGCCGATGAACGACCGCCCGGCCCGCAGGGCGGCGACGGCCGTCGTCCCCGAGCCCATGAACGGGTCGAGCACCAGGTCGGCCTCGTAGGTGTAGAGCTCGATCAGGCGGGTCGGCAGGGCCAGCGGGAACGGGGCGGGGTGACC
Source organism: Acidimicrobiales bacterium (assembly GCA_038253125.1). Taxonomy (GTDB): domain Bacteria; phylum Actinomycetota; class Acidimicrobiia; order Acidimicrobiales; family JAUJNH01; genus JAUJNH01. The sequence goes on along the minus strand of JBBSHM010000044.1, from coordinate 18,403 downwards.
GACCCGGGTGGCGCTCTCGGGCTGGATCTCCCACAGGTCGGTCGTGGCTTCGAGGAACTCCTCGCGGGAGATCGTGGTGGTCGACGGGAGACCATGCGCGTGGCGCTCCGGCGCCGACACGGCGCGATCGAAGCGGCCCTTGCTGGCGACGACTATCCGTTCGGTGACGTCCCGCAGCACCGGGTTGCCCGGCCGCTGAAATGTGCCCCAGGCGCACGATCCGCCCGCCGCCCGGCCCTTCCACCACACGACCTCGCCCCGCAGGAGGAGGCCGAGCCGCTGGAGGACGTCGGTTACGTCGCCGGCCAGGGACCTGAAGGGCCGCCGCCCCAGGTTGGCCACGTTGACGGCGATGCGGCCTCCAGGCTCGAGCACCCTCGCGCACTCGGCGAAGACCTCCTCGAGCATCTGGAGGTACTCCAGGTAGGTCGACGGCACACCGTGGGCACTGAGGTCCTCCTCGTAGGCCTTGCCGGCGAAGTACGGGGGTGAGGTGACGACGAGCGCCACGGAGGACGTCTCGACCTGGGGCATGGAGGTGGCGGAGGCGAGGTGCAGGACGTCCCGGCTCGCCGCCTCCTTCACGACGCTGTCGCTCGACAGCTCGGGGTTGCTGAACCGCTCGTAGAAGCCCGAGGCGTCGTGGCTCTCCCGCCGGGATGACCCGAAGCGTGCGGTCACAGTGGGCCGCCGGGCTGTCGTTGGCGGGCGGATCGGCTCGGGCAAGGTCATGAGGCCAGGTGGATGATCCGGTTCCGATCGGTCGAACAGACGCGGCGGCCCACGAGGGCGAACGTACGTCCGGCTTCGGGCGATCTCGGGGATGGTGCGGGCCTCACTGGCCCGCGGGGCACAGGGGAGGCGGGCCCGCGCCGAGCCGAGGGACGGTCCCAGCTGCCGGGAAGAGCTGAGGCAGGAGGCTGGGCGAGCCCGCTCTGGGCGGAGCGTCGCAGGTGGCGTTGGACGCTTGAGTGACCCTCGCTTTACTCTCACCTGACTTTTCTAGGTCGGTGGGGGCACTGAGCATCTACCATCACGCGATTCCCCCTCTCCTCGGCGAGCAGGGGCCCGGCGCAGGGGAGGACGAACGTTGCAGGGACTCGTCGAGGGAGAGGGGGAGGCGTCGTCCGCTCCCACGGCCCCTCCTCCACCGACGAACAGCGCCGTGACGGGCGTGGCCGGGACCGGGCCGCCCCCAGACGGAGGTCGGCTGACGAGGTCGAGCCTGCGGCACCGGCGGACGATCGTCGTCATGGCGGTGATCCTGATGGTCGTCGGCGTCTGGCAGCTACGTCAGGCCCGTACCGAGGTGCTCCCCGAGTTCGCCCCTCCCACCGTCGAGGTTCAGACCGAGGCGCTGGGCCTCTCGGCGCTGGAGATGGAGCAGCTGATAACCGTCCCGCTGGAGCGTGACTTCCTTAACGGGCTCCCGTTCCTCTCGACGATCCGGTCCAGGTCAGTCCCCGGCCTCTCCTCGGTGCTGCTCGTCTTCGAGCCCAGGACCAGCCTCTTCACGGCCCGCCAGCTGGTGCAGGAGCGCCTGACCCTGACCACCGAGCTGCCGAACGTCTCCAAGCCGCCCCAGATGCTGCAGGCGGTGTCATCGACGAGTCGGGTCGAGATGATCGGCCTGGGATCGACCACCGTGTCGCCGATCGACATGTCCGTCCTGGCCCAGTTCACCATCGTGCCCCGCCTGCTCGGGGTGCCTGGTGTGGCCAACATCTCGGTGTTCGGCGCCCGTGACCTCCAGCTTCAGGTCCAGGTCGACCCGGCCAGGCTGCAGAAGGAGGGCGTGTCGCTCGACCGTGTCATCAGCACCACCGGAAACGCCCTGTTCGTCTCCCCCCTCACGTTCCTGGAGGCGTCCACCCCCGGCGCCGGCGGGTTCTTCGACACCGCCGGCCAGCGCCTTGGTGTCCAGCACATCCTGCCGATCAAGTCGGCCGACGACCTATCCCATGTCGTCATCGACGATTCCCCGCTGAACCTGGGCGACGTGGCCCGGGTGGTTCAGGACCACCAGCCGCTGATCGGCGACGCCGCCCTGGCGGACGGGCCGGGGCTGGTGCTCGTGGTGCAGAAGCTGCCCGGTGCCAACACCACCCAGGTGACCAAGGCGGTCAACGCCGCCCTTGCTTCCCTGCGCCCCGGGCTGACCGGCATCAAGGTCGACCCGAACCTGTACCAGCCGGCGAGCTTCGTCGGCACCGCCGGGCGCAACCTGGGGCGCGAGACGGCCGTCGCCGCCGTCCTGGCCTTGATCGGGCTGGCCCTGCTCCTGGCCGACTGGCGCACGGTGCTGGTCAGCGCCGTCACGGTGCCCCTGTCCATCATCGCCGCCGCCTACGTGCTGTACCTGCGGGGCACGACCATGAACTCGATGGTGCTGGCCGGCCTGGTCCTCGGCCTGGCCCTGGTCATGCACGACGCCGTAGCCGTGGCCCAGACCATGGCCCGGCGGGTCGCTGACCGGGTCGGTGACCGGGATGACCTGGGCCCGAGCGGCCCGGCGGAGCGGGATGACCTGGGCCCGAGCGGCCCGGCGGAGCGGGATGAGCTGGGCCCGAGCGCCCCGGCGGAGCGGGATCACCGGAGCGTGGGCGGTGGGGCTGAGGGCGACCGGCTGGATCCTGTGGATCGAGTGGCCAGCTCGATGCGGCTGGTGGCGCGCCCGCTGACGGTGGCGACTCTCGCCGTCGGCATAGCCCTGGTGCCCACCCTGCTCCTCGCAGGGCTGCCGTCCAGGCCCTTCATGCCCCCGATCGCCATCTCCTACGCGCTTGCCGTCGGGGCGTCGCTGCTGGTCGCCCTGACCGTGGCGCCCGCCCTGGGCGCGCTGGTGCTGCGAGGCCGCTCGCGACACGGCCGTCACCATGAACCGCCGGTGGCCCGCCTACTGGGCCGGGCTCAGGCGGCGGTGGTGGCACCCGCTCTCCGGCGGCCGGTCCTGGCCGCCGTGGCCGTCTCCTTGGTCGTGCTGGTGGTGGGGGTCGTCTCGTTCACCCAGCTGCGGACATCGCTCCAGCCCTCGTTCGACGAGACCGATCTGCTGATCCGCTGGCAGGGGCCGCCCGGCACCGCCCTCGGTGAGATGGACCGCATCGTGGGTCGGGCGGCCACCGAGCTCAAGTCGGTGAAGGGTGTGCGCGACATCGGTTCCCACGTCGGTCGGGCCCTGTTCGGCGACCAGATCGTCGGGTCCAACGGCGCCGAGACGTGGGTCGACATCGACCCGAAGGCCGACCACGCCAAGGCGGTCGCCGCCGTCCAGAGCATCGTCGACGGCTACCCCGGCATGGGCAGCCAGGTCCTCAGCTACTTCAACGATCAGGTGAGCTCGATCGGGGCGACGTCGGGGCCGCCGGTCAGGATCCGCCTCTACGGCCAGGACCTCGATGTCCTGCACGCCAAGGGCACCGAGCTCGTGGGCATGCTGAAGGGCGTCAAGGGCGTGAGAGACCCACAGGTGGAGTCGGCGCCGGAGCAGCCGACGATCCAGGTGTCGGTCGACCTGGCCGCCGCCGAGCGCCAGGGCGTGAAGCCGGGAGATGTCCGTCGTGCGGCCACCACGCTGATATCGGGGCTCAGGGTGGGCAGCCTCTACCAGGACCAGAAGGTCTTCCAGGTCGTGGTCGTCGGCCTCCCCGACCTGGCCAAGAGCCTCACGACGATCCAGGGGCTGCCGATCGAGGTGCCCGGCGGCGGACAGATCCGCCTGGGTGACGTGGCCAAGGTTGAGATCCAGCCCAGCCTGAGCGTGATCCGCCACGACAACGTGTCGAGGAGCCTCGACGTCACCGCTGAGGTCAGTGGGCGCGGCGCCGGGGCCGTCCTGGCCGATGCCAAGCACCGGCTGACCGGCGTCTCGTTTCCGGCCGGGGCCAGCGCCAAGTTGCTGAACGACGCCGGGGCTCGCGGCGCCGACCACCTTCGGCTCCTCATGGCCGGGATCCTCGCCGCCGTGATCATCTACCTGATCCTGCAGGCCGAGCTGGAGAGCTGGAGCCTGGCGGCCATCGCCGTGGCCAGCGTCCCGCTGGCGCTCACGGGTGGGGTGGCGGCGGCGTGGGCCGCCGGTGGCACCCTGTCCCTCGGCTCGCTCGTCGGGCTGTTCGCCGTCGGGGGTCTGGCGGTCCGGGGGAGCACCCTGCTCCTGTCCCGGTTCCAGCGGCTGGAGCGGGAGGGCGACGGCCCGAGCGGCCCTTCAGAGCGGGAAGGCGAGGGCCCGAGCGGCCCTTCAGAGCGGGAGGGCGAGGGCCCGAGCGGCCCTTCAGAGCGGGAAGGCGAGGCGCCCGGCATGCCGAGGCCCGAGATCGTCCGGCGTGTCGCGCTCGATGGGTGCCCGCCCTTCCTGGCCGGGGCGGTCGTCGTCGGGCTGGCCTTCGCCCCCTTCGTCGCCTTTGGGCGGATGCCGGGCACCGAGATCGTGCACCCGATGGCCGTGGTCGTCCTCGGGGGCCTCATCAGCTGCGTGCTGGCCACCCTCCTCGTCGTGCCGGCGGCCTACGTCGCCGCAGACCAGCGGCGTGCGACTCCGCCTGCCGCCGCCCGACCGGGCGAGGACGAGACGCCGCCGCCATCACCTTTTCCGGAAGGGACGGCCGATCCCGCCCGAGTGGCGCCAGACCCGGCGGCGGCCCCCGCCGCCTGGCATCCGGCCAGCACGCCAGCCCAGCAGGAGGCCTCAGATGCGAGCTCTTAGCCGACCAGCCCTGGCGGCGTTCGCCCTGAGCGGGCTCGCCCTGGTGGCGTGCAGCACCAGCACGGGCACCAGGCCAACGGCGGCGCCGGCCACGCTCGAGACGGTCCCCGGCACGAACCAGGCCGTCGTACGTCTTACGGCGGCGGCGGCGAAGCGGATCGACCTGCAGACGGGCAAGGTCGAGACCAAGCCGGTGCCGGCCCGGCCCGGCGCACTCGGGACCGCGGGCCCACCCGCCACGGTCGTCGGCCCCGGGGGCGCCGCCGCGCCGGGCGACACCGAGGCGCCCAAGCCCAAGCGGGGGGCGGCACCCCCCCCGACCACCGCGCCACCGCCCACCGCCCCCGCCGCCACCCAGCGGACCGTCGTGCCCTTCCCCGCCGTGCTGTACCAGCCCAGCGGCGACGCGTTCGTGTACGTGGACCGCGGCGACCTGACCTTCGTCCGGGCCGCCGTCGGCGTCGACTACGTCGTCGACGCCATGGCCGTCCTCAGCTCTGGACCGGCGGTCGGCACCGCCGTGGTGACCCTCGGCAGCACCCAGCTGCTCGGTGTCGAGGCCGGCGTCGGCGCCCAAGAGCTGGGATAGCGGCCACCTCCGGTGATGCGCTGGATCGTCCGATCGAGCCTGAGGCTGCGTTTCCTGGTGGTGGCCGTCGGCGCCGCCCTGGTCATCGTCGGCGTCGGCCAGATCCGCCACGCGCCCGTCGACGTCTTCCCCGAGTTCGCCCCGCCCACCGTCGAGGTGCAGACCGAGTGCGTCGGCCTGTCGCCGGCCGAGGTGGAGCAGGTCGTCACCACACCACTGGAGCAGGCCCTGAACGGCGTTCCCAGGATCGACGTGATGCGGTCGTCGTCCATCTCGCAGTTCTCCGACATCGTGATGGAGTTCAAGGCGGGCACCGACGTCCTTCGGGCCCGCGAGCTGGTGAACGAGAAGCTGGCCGTCGCCCGCCCGACCCTGCCGAGCTGGGCCGCCCCGCCGGTAATCAGCGAACCGAAGTCCGCCACCAGCCGGGTCATGATGATCGGGCTCACGTCCAAGGCCCTGTCGCCCATGGACGCGTCGGTGATGGCCGAGAACAAGGTCAAGGCCCGCCTGCTGCGGGTCCCGGGTGTGGCCAACATCAGCATCTGGGGCACCAAGCTGCTCTCCCGCCAGGTCGAGGTCGACCCGCGGCGGCTCAGGGCGTCGGGCCTGACCCTGGAGCAGGTGAAGGACGCCACGTCCAACACCCTCGACAACGGCTCGCTGCTGTACGAGCCGTCGGGCAAGGTCTCGACCGGAGGCTTTGTCGACACCGCCAACCAGCGGCTCCAGGTCCAGCACGGGGTACCGGTGGTCACATCCGACCAGCTGTCGTCCGCTGTGGTCGCCACCAGGCCCGACGGGTCCGCCGTGCACATCGGCGACGTGGCCAACGTGGTGGAGGAGACCCCTCCGCTGATCGGTGACGCCGTCATCAACGGCTCCCCCGGGCTGCTGATGATCGTTGACAAGTTCCCGTGGGGCAACACCCGGGAGATCACCCAGAACATCGACGCCGCCGTCGCCGAGCTGGCGCCCACCCTGCCCGAGATGAAGCTCGACGCCACGATCTTCCGGCCGGCCAACTTCATCGACGACGCCGTCCACAACCTCACCAACTCGATCGTCCTCGGCTCGCTGCTGGTCCTGTTCGTCCTCGCCCTTTTCCTGTTCGAGTGGCGCAGCGCGGTGATCAGCATCATCACGATCCCGGTGTCGCTCATGGCCAGCCTGCTCGTCCTGCGGGCTCAGCACGTGACGATCAACACGATGATCCTGGCCGGGCTGGTCATCGCCCTGGGGGCGATCGTCGATGACGCGATAGTCGACATCGAGAACATCGTGCGCCGGCTCCGACAGCACCGGGCCGACGGCACGAACCTGTCGACCGGCCAGATCATCCTCGACGCCTCGATCGAGGTGCGCAGTGCTGTCGTCTACGCCTCGTTCATCGAGATCGCCGCGCTGACGCCCATCTTCTTCCTGAAGAGCCTCACCGGCGCCTTCTTCCGGCCCCTGGCCTTCGCCTACGCCCTGTCGGTCCTGGTCTCGCTGCTGGTCGCCCTGATCCTGACGCCCGCCCTGGCCATGCTCATGCTGCGTGGCGCCCCGCTCGAGCGGCACGAGTCGCCTCTGGCCCGCCGCCTCCAGCACACCTACGGCCGAATGCTGACCGGCATCGTGCGCCGGCCCCGGCCAGCCCTGGTCGTCACCATCGCCATCATCGCCGCTGGCGTTGTGGTGCTGCCCCGGCTGGGCGAGTCGCTGTTCCCGACCTTCAAGGAGCGGGACTTCCTCATCCACTTCGTCAGCCCGCCCGGCACCTCGATCGCCGAGGAGTCGCGGATCGTGAGCAACGCCTCCCGTGACCTCCTCGCCATACCCGGGGTGCGCGACTTCGGCGCCCACATCGGCCGGGCCGTCGGCGGCGAGGAGGTCAACGACGTCAACTTCGGCGAGATGTGGGTGAGCATCGCTCCGAAGGCCGACTACGACAGGACCCTGGCCGCCATCCAGCGGGTGGCCGGCGGCTACCCGGGTGTTTACGTCGATGTTCAGACCTACCTGCGCGAGCGCAGCAAGGAGACCCTCACCGGCGCCGGCAACGCCATCGTGGTGCGGGTGTTCGGCCCGGACATCAGCGTCCTGCGGGCCAAGGGCGACGAGATCGACAAGGCGCTCGGCGGGATCCGGGGCACGAGCGACCACCACGTCGAGTTCGAGCAGGAGGTGCCCCAGGTCGAGGTCGAGGTCGACCTGCAGAAGGCACAGAGCGTCGGTCTCAAGCCCGGCGACGTCAGACGGGCCGCCTCCACGCTCGTGGCCGGCGACGAGGTCGGCACCGTCCTCACCAACTCGAAGACCTACGACGTGTTCGTGTGGGGGACAGCGGGAAACCGGCAGAGCCCGGGGGCGGTGGCCGACATCCTCCTGGACACCCCCGACGGCCCCCAGGTCAGGCTGGGCGACATCGCCCGGGTCGGGTTGAAGCCGATACCGAACGTCATCAGGCACGAGTCGGGCTTCCGTCGCCTCGACGTCGGCACCGACGTGAAGGGGCGTGACCTCGGTGCTGTGGCCCGGGACATCGACGTCGCCGTGGCCAAGGTCGACTTCGCTCAGGGCTACCACGCCGAGGTGCTGGGCGAGTACCAGGAGAGGCAGTCGGCCCAGAGAGGCATCACCGGCTACGCCCTGGTGGCCGGCGCCATCATCCTGCTGCTGCTCCGGGTCTCCTTCCGCCGGTGGCGCCTCGCCCTGCTGGTCTTGTTCACGCTGCCCATCGCCCTGATCGGCGGCGAGCTGGCCGCCTACTTCTTCGCCGATGGAACGATCTCGCTCGGTTCGCTGGTCGGGTTCTTCACCGTGCTCGGCATCGTGGCCCGCAACGGCATCATGATGATCAGCCACTTCCATCACCTGGAGGCCGAGGAGGGCATGGGGTTCGGCCCGGCGCTGGTGATCAGGGGCGCCAAGGAGCGGCTGGCTCCCATCCTCATGACCGGCCTGGCCACCGGTCTGGCCCTGGTGCCACTGGTGGTTAAGGGGGACGTCCCCGGCCAGGAGATCGAGTACCCGCTGGCCATCGTCATCCTCGGCGGGCTGGGTGCCTCGGCGCTGCTCAACCTGTTCATCCTGCCGACGCTCTACCTCCGCTTCGGCAAGTCGGCCGCCGAGCGCCGTGCCCTGGCCGAGAAGGAGGAGCAGGCGGCGCCGGTGGTCGCCAAGCCCGAGCCGGTCGTGGTCTGAGGGGATCGCCTGGCTCGTCGTCCGACCGCCGCCGGCACTCCTCTTTGGTGATTTTGGAAGTCCGACATCTGTGCGCTGAGAGCGTGGACGACGATTGAGCTGCACGAGTCGCCAGCGGGTCGCTCGCCCTAGCATGGTCCGCTTGGACGTCGACCTCCGTCTCCTCAGGGAGATGCACCCGCTGCTACCTGCTACAACCGCAGTCGAGTACGCCTTTCGGGCAGGTCTCGCGCTCGAAAGGCGCGGCCACGCGTCGGGGGTTGAGCTTGCCGTGGCACATGAGGAGGAGGTTGAGCAAGCGATGCCCATGGTCTGGGACTCCTCACTAGACGATGCGCTGATGCAGCTGGATGCCATCCGAGTAACCGAGGACGGGGCCGAGGCAGTGGCGCTGGTTCTCGCCAATGTCCTCCGTGGCTGGGTTGTTCGCCGTCGCCTACAGCGCGGCGAGTCGGCTGATTGGCTACTTGCAGGCCCAGGAGAGAGCCTCGTGGCACTTGAAGTGAGTGGCATCGATGGTGCGGCAGACAGTGGCCGGATGGACGAGAAGCTCGCCCAGGTGGCGAAGGCCACCATCTGCACGCAGCGATACGCCTGCGTGGTCGCGTTTGAACGACCATCCGCCGCACTAGTGAGCGCCTCATAACCGGGCATGGACATCGACTCGCTCTACCTCCTTGTTTCGGACGCGATCCTTCGGGCGGAGACGCTTGCTGACCTTGGTGCGCCGGGAGCAAGCGCGGCACAACTGGATGTGTCGTTTCTGGAGGAACGGATCGCGGCCACGGTCCCCGCGTCCAATCCCGAGGGCGCATTGGCACGCCGGGGGGCGGTTCGTGCGGCGGTCGCGGCAGGGGACCTTGGCAGGGCAAATAGCCTGTGGATACGTTTTTCTGCTGATCCGAACGTTGACTCAGACATGGAATTGGAGTTGAGCCACCTGCTGACCCCGGGTGAAGACGTGGCGACACTGGCGCGCCGCGAGGCCTTGGCGGAGCGATTTCCATGGGCTGAACGACGTTACGGCATGGCGCACATCGGCCGACTTGCCGGAGCGCTCGTCGATCAGGCTGAACCCCTTCCGATTGGCTAGGCGAGCTTCACTGTGGAAACAATCACCTTCTACTCCTACAAGGGCGGGGTCGGCCGCACGCTGCTCCTCGCCAACGTCGCCCGGTACTTTGCATTGCTCGGGAAGAGAGTCGTGGCGGTCGACCTTGACTTCGAGGCGCCCGGCCTTCATTACAAGCTCAACATTGGTGATGTGACAGAACGCCTTGCTGATTCGGTACCGAAACAGGGAGTCGTCGACTACCTGCTGAGCTCTCTCGATGATGAGCCACGTATGCATCCGCCTCTGGATCAGTACCTCGTGTCGGTACCGCTCCCGCACACAGAGCCGGACACGGGCAGGCTTTGGCTCATGCCAGCCGGCTCGGCGCCCTCGGGGGGCTACTGGAAGCGTCTTACCTCCCTGCTTCGTAGGGACCTCGTCGTGGATGCCGACGGCCGCGTGCTCGCCGCAGTGCTTGATCTCAAGGCTCGGTTGGAGGCTGAGTATAGGGCGGACATGCTCCTCATCGACTCCCGCACCGGTATCACGGAGCTTGGAGGCATCGCCACATCCGTGCTTGCGGACAAGGTTGTGTGTTTGTTCCTGGACAATCGGGAGAGTCTTATGGGGACGCGTGCCGTGATGCAGAGCCTCCGCCAGGCTTCGCGCCTCCCCGATGACCACCCGGTGAAGCTCTTCGCCGTGCTGAGCCGCACCTCTAACAACAGCGCTCGCCACAAGGAGGGCATCCGAGAGTTCCTCAACGACGACGGGCCGCCGGAGAGTGAGATGGTCGGCGTCGATCAGCTCTTCGTATTGCGATCTGACCCGGATTTGGAAGTCGAGGAACAACTCCATGTAGGAGGTGACCTCGAAACGAGGCGCAAGGCCCTGCACGGCGACTACCTGATCCTCGCTTCTGCATTGACCGATGCGGCCCCCGAAGACCACCTCCGAGCCGCGCGCAGACGAGAAGCAGTTCAAGGGCTGGTGAGCTGGCTTACAGAGGACGACAGGGGAGATGACCTGTCGGAGCCCTCAGCGTTCGAGCTTGATCAGATCGATGAGGGGGTGAAGCTCGGGGGTCGGTACGCCGATGTTGTTGCCTTCAGTGGTGATGACCGCGCTGAAGCGCTGTTGGCCGCCGAGTATGTCGAGGGTAATCTGGGGGAGGCAGATGCGTGGCAATGGTGGGAACGGAATACTCGTCTACGCTGTTTGATCGTTTTCAGCGATAGTTCCAGTCATTCGCGGAATGAGCGGCGCGTGTTCACTCGCGGTCGCGGAACGGGGAAGTTCACTGAGCGAGACGGGTCGGCAGCCTGGGGGGTGAAGTGGCCGCTGAGCTTTGCCGGCCTGGATGATCCGGGTGATCGCTCGGTTCCGACAATGCTTAGCGCCGTACGGCGTGGCGAGGACGGATTTCTCGGCCCGCTGCTCACGGAATGGCAGCGCTCGGTCATGTTCGGCACCCATGGCGGCATGCCATTTCGTCCGGATCGAGCCCAAGAGATCCTCGATGGGCTGGCGAGCGTGGAGGATGTGGACACGGCACGGAGGATCTTGTGGCGGACTGCGCCGGATCCCTTTGAGGGGCGAAGACGCGGCTTTCCGGAGGAATTCGGGATGAACGAGCAGATGTATCGCGAGTTGCATGCCCCGTTGTGGTGGCGGCTTCCCGCGCGTGCCAAGGGCGGCGTGCACCACCGCCATCCGCGCGGTGGAGGAGCGCCGCGCTATGGGCTGGAGATGCTCGCGAGAGATCTCCTCGGGCTGTCGATGGACCAAGACCGAATTCTGAGAGACGAGACGGCTCGCCTGCTTCCCGACAGCGAGGCCACGGCGGACACGGCGCACACGGTGTCCTCCGCATTTCGAGCGCTTGAGTTTGGGTTTGAGTTCTCCGACGGCGTACCGACCGAGCTGGTTCGCCGCGCCTTCCTGCACCGAGCAAACGCGGGGATCGGACGCGAGTCGAGGGTCACTGCGTGGGATGCAGCCGAGGCCGACGCACGAGATGCCATGGCTAATGACGATCTGATGAACCGTCTTTGCCGTTCGAGCGAGGGTAGGCCTGAGCTCGTTACGACCAATCTACTGGGAGCGTATGAGAGTGATCGCGCCCGGGTGACTTTGTATTCGAAGGCGATCGAGTGGTGTGCGCGGGGCTTGGGTGTCGACCTACGTGCGCTGGAGAACGTTGTCTTGCTCCACGAGACGGTCCATGCTGTGAGCCACCTCGGCGCTGATCTCGACGGTAGAATGTGGGAGTCCTTCTCGCTGCCATCCTCGCGTAATCCAGCGTTTCGTCCAGACACTTTTCATGAAGGGATCGCCCAGTACTTCACGTTCCGGATGATCGAGCGGTTGGGCGACCAGGCGATGATGAAGGCGTTCGAGACCCTGACGTCCTCGCAGCCTCGCGAATATCAGGCCTGGCGCGGAATGCAGGAGGTACCGGTCGAGCGAGTGCGCGAGATCCTGATGGCGGCCCGAAGTGGCCTCGCCTACTCGCTGAGGACGCTGAGCTGACTCAGCCCCGGGGGTCCGCGCTGTCGTATCGCGTTCGGTGTCGGACAGCACGCCTTAGGGCCAGGCGGCTCTGTGGCATCAGCGCTGTCCCGCGAGGGGAATCATCGGTAGCGGCTCAGAGATCACGCAGAGTCCTGATGGCCGGTCGCCGAGCACCCCGGGCGGCCAGGGTGGCGGCGGCGGCGATGGCGACCGCGGCGGTGGCGACCACGGTGCCGAGGTAGACCCAGGGCACAGCCAGGTGGCTGGGCGCCGGGACGAACACCCCCGTCAGCACCTTCACCAGCATCTCGGACAGAGCCCAGCCGGTGACCGCTCCGGCGGCCAGGCCGCCGAGGGCGGTGGTGGCGGCCTCGGCCCACACGAATGAGGCGAGTTGTCGGCGCCCGGCGCCGAGGGCGCTGATGATGGCGAAAGAGCGGCGGCGCTCGGCCAGCCCGAGGGCCAGGACGAGGCCGGTGGCGGCGGCGGCGAGGGCCAGGGCGAAGCCCAGCTCGACCCGGGTCAGGCCGGCGAGGTCCACGGCGGTGAGGCTGGAGCCGACGATCTTTCGGCTGCTGGTCACGTCGGTGACCGTGGCCGAGGTGCCGACCACCTGCCGGGCGGCCCGGGCCACGGTGGGCGGTGCCACCCCCGAGGTGTCGAGCAGGAACAGCCCGGTGGCCGAGTCTCCGGTCGACTCGGCCACATAGGTGTCGTTGGCCACCAGGAAGCTGTCCTTCGGCGCCGTCGGGAACTCCTTCACGATCCCGAGGTAGTGGAACATGACCGGTACGAGCTGCTTGGTCCGGGCGTTCTGCAGGCGCAGCGTGAGCTGGTCGCCGGGCAGCAGCTGGAAGTCCTTGACCGTCTCGGCGCTGACCAGCACCCCGTCCCTGGTGGAGCTGAGCCGCTGCATCAGCTGGTCGGCGGTGCCGCCCTGGAAGTAGCCGTCCTGAAGGCTGGTGCGGGCGGCGATGGTGCCGGGGCGGACGCCGTAGATGTCCTGGAGGTCGGTGCCCACGTAGGCGAAGCGGTGCTGGACGGGCTCGACCGTGCGCACCCCGTGGAGGTCGCCGAGGCGGGCGGCGGTGTCAGCCGGTGGCGTGACCCCCGGCGCCTCGGTGACGGTGACGTCGCCGCCGTTGGTGAGGCGGGCGTCGATCTCGGCCTGCTGGCGGTAGGTGGCGTTGAAGACCGCCGTGGAGGCGGCGAAGCTGCCGGTGAGGGCGGTGAGGACCAGGGCCCGGGCCAGGGTGCGGCGTTGGCGGGACAGGGTGGCGGCCACGGTGGAGGCGAGCGGGCCGGCCAGGGGGCGCACGAGCACGGTCAGGAGTCGGCGCCCCCGGCCGAGGACCAGCTCGCTCAGCCGCCAGGCCGCCAGCCCGGCCCCCGACCACAGCAGCGCCGGGCCGGCGAACGCCCAGTAGCTCACCGAGATCTGAGGGACGCCCTCGGGGGCGAGCACGAGCTTGTAGCCGGAGCGCGACGTGAGCCAGAAGACCGTGGCCGCGCCGGCTAGCAGGATTAGGTCGAGCCCGTAGCGCTGCCACCGGGGGGAGCGGGGCCGCAGCGGCGATGTCCGGCCCGCCGCCACCGTGGTGCTGCGGGCATCGTGCCAGGCCGGCACCAGCGTGGTGGCCGTGGCGATGACAGCACCGGTGACGGCCGCCACGGCCCCCCAGCCGACGGCGGAGCCGGTGGTGGCCCCGAAGCCGGCGGTCCCGAAGGAGAGCCGGCCGATGATCGCTGCCGCTCCCAGACCGAACGCGGCTCCGGCCACCGACACCAACGCCGCCTCGACCCCGGCGAGGGCGAGGAGGGTGCGGGTGGAGGCGCCCCGGGTCCGGAGCACGGCCTGCTCCCGGCGGCGGCGGTCCCGGCCGACGCTGGCCACCTGGGCAGTGAGGAGGCCGGCCAGCACGGCGCCCGGCAGGCCGAGGAAGACGAACAGGACCTGGGCGTATAAGGCGTCGTCGCGGGCCCGGTCGAGCTGGGCGCCCAGGTTGTCGCCCACGGCGCCGGCGCCGGCCAGGGCCACCTCGAGGTTGCGGGCCCGGCCCGACTCGACCGAGAAGGCGGCTGCAGGGTCGGCGGGGAGTGAGTGGTCGACCCGGGCGTGAACCTGGGTCTTCACCGAGCCCGGCACGGCGACGGCCACGGTGTCGACCAGCTGGTGCCAGCGGGCCGCCGGCAGCAGGACCACGTTGTCGGGCGGGGCCGACGGCTGGCCGCCCGGTGCCGCGCCGACGTCCTGGAACAGCGAGTCAGCCTGCGGCAGGTCGACCACTCCGTCGACGGTCAGCCGGGCTGAGGCGCCGCCGGGGAGGGTGACCTCGATGGTGTCGCCTGGGCCGACGTGGAGGTTGGCGGCGGTCTGCTGGAAGATCAGGGTGCCGGAGCTGGCACCGGCCAGGTCGCGCAGCTCGTCCGGGAAGGTGGAGCGGTACCCGTCAGGGAGGCCCAGCAGCTGCCCGGGACCGGTGGTCTGGGTGGTGGAGTCCGACCCGGCCGAGGCGCCGACCGACGCGCCCGAGGCACCGGTCGCAGTGGTGGCGGCGAAACCGGTGGTGGTGGCGAAGCCGACGGGTAGGGCGGCGCGCACGCCGGGGTGGCGGGCGACGTCGTCGAGGAAGCCGACGGGGTCGGTGCCGGGGCGGGCGTCGACCTGCCAGTCGACGGCGACGTCGGCGATGGCCCGCCTGGTCATCGTCGCCTTGGACGACGAAACGAACGAGCCGAGGGAGCCGAGGAGGGCCACGGCGGCCGCCACCCCGACGGCGGCGGCGGCCAGCCGGGGCCAGCGCCGCAGCAGCAGGCCCCTGGCCCAGATCAGGGCGAGCATGAACGCGCCTGCCCGGGCTCACGGCCGGTGGAGCCGTCGAGGCGGCCGTCGACCATGACCCACCCCTCGGGGAGGCGCTCGGCCACGGCCGGGTCGTGGGTGGAGATGACCAGGCCGCAGCCGGTGCGCCCGGCCACCTCGAGCAGGGCGTCGACCACCGTGGTCCCGCTCACGTGGTCCAGCTGGCCGGTGGGCTCGTCGGCCAGCAGGAGCCGGGGCCGGCCGGCCAGGGCCCGGGCCACCGCCACCCGCTGGGCCTGCCCGCCGGACAGCTCGCCCGGGAGCCGGTCGGCCAGCCGGTCCAGGTCCAGCCGGTCGAGGGCGGCGAGCGCCGCCTCCCGGGCTTCGGAGGTGCCGACGCCGGCCAGGATCAGGGGGAGCGCCACGTTCTCGACCACGTCGAGCGGGTCGAGCAGCGACGGCGCCTGGAAGACCACGGCGACCGGCCCCGGCCGCAGCGGGGCGCCGGCCAGGCACGGCCAGGTGATCGTCCCTCCGGTCGGGATCTCCAGGCCGGCGATGAGGTGCAGCAGGGTGGACTTCCCCGAGCCCGACGGGCCGGTGAGCCCCACCCGCTGCCCCTCAGCCAGGCTGAAGGTGGCGCCGTGGACGGCCACCACCGAGCTGCGGCCGCTGCCGTAGGTTCGGGCCAGGCCGACGGCCTCGACCAGCGGGGCTGTGGGTGCCGGGCCGGTGGGTGCCGGGGCGGTGGGAGCTGGGGCCGCCATCAGGCCACCAGGCGGCCGTCGGCCATGTGGACCCGGCGGTCGCAGGCCGCGGCCACCGCATCCGAGTGGGTGACCACGATCACCGCGGTGCCCCGGTCGCCCCGGCGCCGGAGCAGGTCGAGGACACGGGACTCCGTGGCGCTGTCCACCTCGCCCGTCGGCTCGTCAGCCAGGAGCACCTCGGGGCGGTTGGCCAGGGCCACCGCCAGTCCAGCCCGCGCCCCTTCACCACCGGAGAGCTCGCTCGGGCGGGAGGAGCGGCGGGACGAAAGGCCGAGCTCCTCCAGCAGCTCGCCGACCGGAGCCCGCCCGGCGCGGCCGACGAAGCGCTGGGCCACCACCACGTTCTGCTCAACGGTGAGGTGCTCGATCAGGTTGGCGGACTGGAAGAGCAGGCCGACGTGGCGGGCCCGCAGCCGGGCCCGCTCCGCCTCGGGGCGGCGGCTGAGGCGCTGCCCGGCGATGCTCACCCAGCCGGCATCCGGCTCGTCCAGGCCGGCCAGCACCGACAGCAGCGTCGACTTGCCGGACCCGGACGGCCCGACG
Source organism: Acidimicrobiales bacterium (assembly GCA_038253125.1). Lineage (GTDB taxonomy): Bacteria > Actinomycetota > Acidimicrobiia > Acidimicrobiales > JAUJNH01 > JAUJNH01. The sequence goes on along the minus strand of JBBSHM010000044.1, from coordinate 2,236 downwards.
ACGGCGACCAGCTCACCGGCGGCCACCTCAAGGCTCACGTCCCGCAGCGCCACGGCCTCGTCGTCGCCGGCGTGGAAGAAGCGGTGGAGGCCGTCGGCCCGGAGCACCGCCGCCGCCTTGGTCACCTCCACATGAAGCCGTCGGTGACGATCTTCCAGGGGTCGACGTTGTCAGCGCCCTTGGCACCCGCCAGCCTGAGGACGACCAAGGTGCCGTCTTTCCAGAACTCATAGCGTTCGACGTCCAGCCGGCCGCTCTTGCCGGTGACCGGGTTGGGGTCGGAGTCGGCTCCGTACAGAACCCGGATGGCCATGCCGGCCTTGCGGGTGACCGTGCTGATCGTGCCGACTTTGAAACCCTTCTCGCTCTGCTCCAGCTCGGGCACGTCGGTGGTGCGGACCGACTGGACGGTGGGGGCGGTGGGCAGCGCCCTGGCCTCCATCCGGATCGAGTTGAACTTGTCGGTGAAGGTGACCGCCCCGCCCGACTCGGACCGGGCCCAGCCCTCGGGGACCTTCACCGAAAAGGCCCCGGCGGGCGGCGAGTAGGCGACGAAGACCTGGTTGTCAGGGATGTCGCCCGGGTCAAGGGGCTCGGCGGCGTTCGGGTCGGGCGCGCCTGAAGCCGTCGTGGCGGTCGATGCCGGCGCCGGGCCCGTCGTGCCGGTCGCCTTGTTGCCTCCGCCCCCGCAGGCCGCCAGCAGCAGGACCAGGGCGAGCGTGACCCCCGCCGCGTGGCTGGGCCGGGCGGAGGCGGGTGGTCGCGGCGGTGTCATGCCTGGTCAAGGTAGCGACGGCATCCTCAAGCTCCCGCCCTCACTGGGTCACGCCAGCGCAAAACCTGAGTCGTCCTCCGCCGGGGTCGGCAGCAGCAGACGGAAGCGGGTGCTCGGCGACGTCTCCACCAGCAGGCGGGCTCCCTCGGCCTCGGCCAGCGTGCGGGCCAGCCCGAGGCCGATCCCGTGGCCGTCGGGTCCGGGCTGGCGTCGGAAGATCCCGACGGGGTCGAGGTCGGGTTGGCCCTCGTCCTCGACCTCCACCAGCAGCGCCCCGCTGTCGGTGCCTTCGACCCGGACCTGAACCGCCCCCTCACCGTGCTCCAGGGCGTTGCCGATGAGCACGGACAGGATCTCCGACACCGCCGCCCGCGATGCGGAGCAGACGGAGAGGTCGGGCTCCGAGCGCACCGAGAGCCGGCGGCCAGCGGCGGCGAGCGGCCCCTGCCAGCCGGCCACCACCTCGTCGACCAACGGGACGAGGTCGAAGCGCTCACGGCCGGGTGCCGGGTCGCGCACCAGCGAGAGGAGGTCCACGATCGTCCGCTCGAGCCGTTCGGTGGCGGCGATTACCGCGTGCAGCCGATCCTGCCGGGTGGCCGGGTCCGGGTCGCCCAGGGCGGCCTCGGCGTTGAGGCGCAGGGCGGCGAGGGGCGTGCGCAGCTGGTGTGAGGCATCGGCCGAGAAGGTGCGCTCGCGCTCGAGCATCCCGGCGAAGCGGGCGGCAACGTCGCCGAGGACGGCGGCGGCGGCGTCGAGCTCGGGGACCCGGGAGGGCGGGGCCCGGGCGCTGAGGTCACCGTCACGCAGCCGGCCCATCGAAGCGACCAGGGCGGTGACCGGGGAGGCCAGCCGGGAGGCCACGATCCCGGCGATCACGGCGCTCACAGCGAGGACGACTAGGGCGACCACCATCACGGCGGCGATCGCCAGCCACATCAGCCTGTCAACCCGCGACCTCGGCGTGGCCGCCCGGACCGTGGCCACCACCTCCTCGTTGGACACCAGAGGCACCGCCACCACCAGTTCGTCGCCCACGGTGCCGTCGGCCACCATCCCGGCCGCAGCCTTGGAGGTGACGGTGTCCTGCGAAACCGGGCCGGCTCCGAACACCTTGACGCCGACGCCGTCGTAGAGGGCGAGGGTGGTGCCCGGGTCCGGCTTCGGGAGGTCGGACGGGTCGTTGCTGGCGTCGAGGGGGACGCTGACCTCGACCGAGGCCCGGCTCGCCTCCCGCTCCAGGCGCAGCACGGCCTGCTTGCGGACGAGCTGGGCGACGGCGGCTCCGAGGGGAACGCCAAAGGCGAACAGGGCCAGGGTGGTGACCCCGAGGAGGGCGACGGCGATGCGCCGCCTCACCCCCCCTCCAGCCGGTAGCCCACCGCCCGCAGGGTGGTGATCCGGCGGCCCGCCGGCCCGAGCTTGCGGCGCAGCGAGGAGATCGTCATGTCGAGGGTCTTG
>JBBSHM010000043.1:0-20637 GCA_038253125.1 Acidimicrobiales bacterium | reverse complement strand
GATCCTTCCTGACATCGGCGACGCCGCCGTCCTCGGCATCAGCCCTGACCCGTCCAGGAAGCTGAAGAGGTTCCAGGAGCGCTACGAGATCGGCTTCCCCCTTCTAGGTGACGAGGACCACGCCGTGTCCGAGGCTTACTCGGTGTGGAAGGAGAAGTCGATGTACGGCAAGACCTACATGGGCATCGAGCGCTCGGCCTTCCTCGTCGACCATGACGGGAAGCTGTCCGCCGTCTGGTACAAGATCAGCCCCAGGGACACGCCCCTACGCCTGCTCGAGGCCCTCGCCGCCTAGGCGCCCGGTCAAGCTCAGAAGTTGATGCTTGCGTTTTCGGGCCGGGAGGGTGATGCTCGTAGACAACCCACCATGAGGAGGTCTGCTTGTGAGCAGACGAAACCGGGACGAACGGGATGACATCCTTCTGAAGGATGAACGACTGGCGGAGCATCGGCGCAAGCGCCGGGTTGCCCGCCAGGTCCTGCTGCGAGAGGGGGACGAGGCCGTGGTGCCCTACCAGGGCCACGAGCACCTCCACGCCCACCGGTCGGAGAAGCAGGGCGAGGTCGACACCGCCCGCCGGGCCCGCCGGCACTGGAAGCAGCCGTTCTGGAAGCGGCGCATGGCCGAGCGACGGCTGAAGGCCGAGGCGTTCCGCCAGGTCGCCGACGCCTAGCTGAGTGGCGGCCCGCCTGGCCTCATGTCGAGGTCAGGCGGGTCCCAGCACCAGCGTGCCGTTGTGGCCGCCGAAGCCGAATGAGTTCGACAGCAGCGGCCCCGGCTCCCAGGGCCGGGCCTGGCCGAGCACCAGGTCGATCGGGTACAACTCAGGGTCGACGGCATCGGTGCCGACCGTCGGGGGGATCGACCGCTTCAAGATGTTGAGCACGCCGACCACCGCCTCCATGCTGCCGGCGCCGCCCAGGGCGTGGCCGGTGACCCCCTTGGTCGAGGTGACAGGTGGCCCCGGCGTGCCGAACAGCTTCCCGAGCGCCTCCGCCTCGGCCGCATCGTTCAGCGTGGTTGAGGTGCCGTGGGCGTTGACGTGGCGCACGTCCTGCGGACCGATCCCGGCGTCCTCGAGCGCCTGCTGCATGCAGGTGAGCGCCCCGCTGCCGCCCGGCGTCGGGGCGGTGATGTGGTGGGCGTCGGCGGTGGACGCCCCACCCATGACCTCGGCCAGGATGGTGGCGCCCCGGCCGACGGCGTGATCCCACGCCTCAAGGACCAGGATCCCGGCGCCCTCGGCGATGACGAACCCGTCGCGGCGGACATCGAAGGGCCGGCTCCAGCCACTCTTGGTCATGGCGGTCATGTTCGTGAAGGCGGCGATGCCGGTGGAGGACAGGGGCGCCTCGGACGATCCGGCGATGACCACGTCGCACCGGCCTGAGGCCACGAGCCGGGCGCCGTTGGTGACCGAGTGGGTGCCGGCGGCGCATGCGGTGACGACGGCCTCACAGGGGCCCCGGAAGCCGAACCGGATCGAGATGCCGGCTGCTCCCGCGTTGTTCATCATGCTCGGCACGAGGAACGGCGACACCCGCTTCACGCCCTTCACGTGGCCGTTGATGATCTGGTCCTCGAGGGTGATCAGGCCGCCGACGCCCGTCCCGACCATGGTGCCGATCCGGTCCGGGTCGGCGTGCAGGTCACCGGCCTGCTCCAGCGCCTCGACGGCGGCGTGCATGGCCAGCTGGCTGAAGCGGTCGACCCGCCGGATCTCCTTCTCGCCGTAGAGGTGACTGGCGTCAAAGCCCTCGACCCGCCGGTCGAAGCCGGGCCGGGGCGGGGTGTGCAGCCCGGCCCAGAACGCCTCGACGCCCACGCCAGCGGGACCGGCTACGCCGATGCCGGTGATGGCAACCCGCTGACCGTGCGAGCCGGGAGCGACCAGCATCGCCTACAGCTTCGACATGAGCAGGTCGAAGGCCTGCTCGACCCTGGTGACGCCCTCCAGCTCTGACTCGTCGATGTCGACGTCGAAGTCCTCTTCGAGCTTCATAACGAACTCGACGAGGTCGAGGCTGTCGGCCTCGAGATCCTCGGCGAAGCTGGCCTGAAGGACGACCTTGTCCTCGCTGACGCGAAGCACCTCGACGGCCGCCTTCTGGAACTTGGTGAATGCCTCGTCGCGCTCCATCGGGGCGTCTCCTTTTGCAGAGGGATCGGTAGCAGAGATCAGTACGCAAGACTAGGGGGTGGGCCGGGACGCCCAGCGGACCACAGCACTGGCCCACGTCATCCCTGCTCCGAAGCCGCTGAGCAGGGCCACGCTCCCGTCGGCCAGGCGGCCGTCGTCGCGGGCCTGGGCCAGGGCCAGGGGGATCGAGCCGGCGCTGGTGTTGCCGGTGCGGTCCAGCACGACCGAGCACCGCTCGGCCGGGATGCCGAGCCGCCCGGCGGCCGCATCGATGATCCGCAGGTTGGCCTGGTGGGGGGCGAAGACGTCGATGTCGGTGCTGGCGAGCTTGGCCCGCTCGATGGCGGCGGCACAGGAGTCGACCACCACCCGCACGGCCTTTTTGAACACGGCCTGGCCGTCCATGCGGATGGTGCCGTCCAGGGCGCAGGACAGGAGGTCGCCGAGCGTGCCGTCGGTGCCGGCGTCCCATCCCATCACGCCGGCCCCCTCGTCGGCCGTGGCCTGGAGGACGAGGGCGCCGGCACCGTCGCCGAACAGCACCGCGGTTCCCCGGTCGTCGTGGTCGGTGATCGACCACATCGTGTCGGACCCGATGAGCAGGACCCGGTCGAGGCCACCGCCCACCAGCTGATCGGCGATGATCAGCCCGTAGGTGAACCCGGCGCACGCCGCGTTCAGGTCGAAGGAACCGCATCGCAGGCCGAGCTCACCGGCCACCGCCGCGCTTGTCGCCGGCATCAGCGCGTCGGGGGTCTCGGTGGCCAGGATGAGGAGATCGACGCAAGAGGCGTCGACGCCGGCGTCGTTGAGGGCGGCCCGGGCGGCCTCGACGGCCAGGCCGCTGGTGGTGCCACCCACCCGGCGCTCGCGAATGCCGGTGCGCTCGCTGATCCAGGCGTCGCTGGTGTCGAGGGTCTTTTCGAGGTCGGCGTTGGTCAGGACCGTGGGCGGCAGAGCCGTGCCGAGGCCCGTGACGGCCATCCCCCGGGTCGAGGTCATGCCACGGCCGCCACAAGCTTGTCGAGGTCGGCGGGCACCCCGACGGCGATGGCGGCGGCTTCGGCCATGCCGCGCCTGGTCATGCCGGTGAGCACCCCGCCGGGGCCGACCTCGACCACGTGGGTGGCACCGAGGGCGCCCAGCTCGCTCAGCGTCTGGCGCCACAGCAGGGGGCTGGTCAGCTGGTCGCTGAGGAGTCCCGGCCAGCTCTGGACGTCGCCGTGGGCCCTGGCGTCGACGTTCGCCACCACCGGCACGTCCGAGGCGCGGAACGGACACCTGGCGATGGCTGCTTCCAGCCGGGGGCGGGCGGGGGCCATGAGCGGGGTGTGGAAGGCGCCCCCGACGGGGAAGCCCATGACCTTCTTGGCGCCCAGCCCCCTGGCCACCTCGCCGGCCGTGGCCACGGCTTCGGCCCGTCCGGCGATGACGACCTGCCCTGGGGCGTTGTCGTTCGCCACCCACACCTCGCCGCCGGCCTGTCGGCAGGCGGTCCAGCACTGCTCGACGTCCAGGCCCAGCACCGCGGCCATTGTCCCGGGGCTGTCCTGCGCAGCCTGCTGCATGGCCTCGCCCCGCTCGGCGACAAGGCGCACGCCGTCCTCCAGGGCGACGGCGCCGACGGCGACCAGCGCCGAGTACTCGCCCAGGCTGTGGCCAGCGGCGGCGGCGGGCGCCAGCCCGGTCCGCCCGATGGCGTCGAGCACGACCATCGAGAGGGTGAAGCAAGCCAGCTGGGCGTTGCGGGTCTGGGTCAGCTCGTGCTGATCGGTGTCCAGCAGCAGCCGGGCCACGTCACGCTCGACCGCCTCGCCGGCGAGGGCCACCAGCTTCCAGCTCGGGTGGTCGAGCCAGGGCGCGCCCATGCCGGGCCGCTGGCTCCCCTGGCCGGGGAAGGTGAAGACGAGCGTCAAGAACTGTTCCTCCCGGGGTGTCGGCGGCGGCGTCCGGCGGCAGGATCGTCGGGCTGGCCTACGAGGCTACGACCCCTTGCCGGGGTGCACAGTTACCTCAAACAGTTTCCTCAAAGCCGGGCGCTCGGCGGCGCCAGGTAGACTCGGCGCCGCAGCCCGGGTGGTGGAATCGGCAGACACGGAGGACTCAAAATCCTCTGCCTGAGAGGGCGTGCGGGTTCAAGTCCCGCCCCGGGCACGCGGGCCTCGCCACGGCCGGGCCGGCGTGAGAGGCTCTCCGGATGCGGACGCACCCGGCGACCGTCGTCTCCCTCGGTGGCCGAACGGCCGAGGTCGACGTCGGGTTGGCGCCGCTCGTCCTCGAGCTGTGGCGGGCCGGCATCGGGACCATCCACTCCTGCCAGGACGTCGGCGAGAACATCGCCGCGCTGGCCGCGAAGCTTCCTCATCTGGAGCCGGTGGCGCGACGCCAGGCCGGCCGGGCGAGCATCGGGTTCGCCGAGCTGGTGGGGCTGATGTCATTCCAGGACGCGCTGGCCAACGCAGGGCCCCGCGACGGCTTCTATGAGCGGATGCTCCACTGGGCCTCCCCCGACGCCTGGCAGTGTGTGATCGGGATCCGCGACCCCGGCCTCGATGACCCCGACTCTGACGGTGCAAAAGGCCCGCCCGCCCCTGATGGCACCCCCCGCTCGCGCCTGGAGGCGGCCAGCTTCCAGGTTCGCTTCCCAGCGTCGGACATCGAGGATGCGACCGAGCGGCTGAGGCGCCACAACCGGCACGAGACCGTGGCCCTCGGACGTCCGACCTGGGAGGCCATCACCGCCGGGGACGACTAGGGCCGACGCCGGCAGGGTCGCAGCGCAGTGGTGATGCCCCTTAGTGTTCGGCGGTGCGCAAGTACGTCTTCATGGGCGTCCAGGGCAGCGGCAAGGGCACCCAGGCCAAGTTGCTGGCCGTCGACCTCGACCTCGTCCACATCGGGGTGGGCGATCTCTTCCGCTGGAACGTGCAGCAGCACACCAAGCTGGGCGCCCAGGTGCAGCGGGTGGTCGCCGCCGGCGCCCTGGTCGAGGACGAGCTGGTCGAGTGCGTGGTGCGTGACCGGCTCGCCCTCCACGACTGGAACTACGGCTTCATCATCGACGGCTTCCCCCGCAACGCCCGCCAGGCCGAGTTCTTCCTCGAGGGCTATGACATCGACGGGGTCGTCGTCCTGGAGATGCCGGACGAAGAGGTGCACCGTCGCGTGCTCTCCCGCCGGGTCTGCTCGAGGTGCGGGCTGGACCAGACGCCGATCTCCGAGCCAGGCAAGCCTGAGGCCTGCGAGGTGTGCGCCGGGCCGCTCGTGCCCCGGCCTGACGACCAGCCCGAGGCGCTGGCCTCCAGGCTGTCCGACTACCACGAGAAGACCCGCCCGATCATCGAGCTGTTCGAGGCCAAGGAGGTCGTGGTGCACGTCGACGCCACCCAGCCGATTGAGCACGTGCAGAACGAGATCCGACAGCGGCTCAGCCTCCCACCGGCACCGGCACCGGCATCCGCCTGAGCCCCCGGTCGCGCTCCTCGGCCAGGAAGGCTTCCATCAGCGGTGCACGCAGCGGGCGGGAGAACAGGTAGCCCTGGCCCATGTCGGCGCCGATGGACAGCAGCTTTGCCGCCTGGTCGGGGTGCTCGATGCCCTCGGCGACGGTCTGCAGGTTGAACGTCCGGGCCAGCTTCACCACGGCCTGGGCCACCGCCGACTGCTCGACCCCGCCGGTGACGCCGGCGACGAACGACTTGTCGATCTTCAGGATGTCTATCGGGAGCGAGCGCAGATAGCTGAGTGACGAGTACCCGGTGCCGAAGTCGTCGACGGCCAGTCGGCAGCCGAGCTCCTTCAGCCGGGACAGCTTGCCCACCGTCGCCTGGAGATCGTTCATGAACAGGCTCTCGGTGATCTCCAGGGTCAGGTCCTGGCCGTCGAAGCCCGACATGGCCAGGGCGCCCGCCACCTCGTCGTAGAAGCCGGGGTCCTCGATCTGGAGGACGGACGCGTTCACGCACAGCCGGAGCCGCCGACGGTCGGCGAAGCGTCGGTTCCACTCCTGCGCCTGCCCGCAGGCCTCCTCCAGGACGAGCCGACCCAACGGCCGTATGAGGCCGGTGTCCTCGGCCAACGGTATGAAGTCGAGCGGCTCGATCAGGCCTCGTGTGGGGTGCTGCCAGCGCACCAGCACCTCCATCCCGGTGACCTCGAGGGTCGACAGGTCACAGATGGGCTGGTAGGTGAGGAACAGCTCGTGCTCGTCGATGGCCCGTCGCAGGTCGGCCTCCAGGTCAAGACGCTGGAGGGCGGCGTGGTGCATCGCCGGCTCGAACATCCGGTACCGGCCCTTGCCGGCGGCCTTGGCCGTGTACATCGCCACGTCGGCGTTGCGCAGCAGCTCGTCGGCATCCTCGCCGGTGTGGCTGAGGGCGATGCCGATGCTGCCCGTGAGCACCACCTCCTTGCCCTGGACCAGCACCGGCGACAGCAGCACCTTCAGGATGCGGTCGGCCAGCACGCCGATCTCGGTCTCCGAGGTGTTCTCGACGAGAACGGCGAACTCGTCGCCCCCGAGGCGGGCGGCGGTGTCGCCCGGCCGGATCCAACGGCCCAGCCGCTGGCCCACCTCGACCAGGACCTCGTCGCCGGCGGCGTGGCCGAGGCTGTCGTTGACCGTCTTGAAGCCGTCGAGGTCGACGAAGAGCACGGCGTGGGGGAGGCCCACGGTGCGACGCAGGCGGGCGAGCGCCCTCTCCACGTGCTCACGGAACAGCGCCCGGTTGGCCAGGCCGGTCAGCGGGTCGTACAGGGCCCGCCTGAGCAGATCCTCCTCCTGGGCCTTGCGGGCGCTGATGTCGCGGATGTTGAGCACGATGCCGCGCACGAGCAGGTTGGCCCGGAGATCCGAGCTGCTGACCTCGGTGACCACCCAGTGGCCCTGCAGGTGCGAGAGGCGGATCTCGCTGCACTGTGGCAGGACGCTCCCCGCCGGCCCGTGCTCAAGGTCCAGTAGGCGCACCCGGTCGTCCCGGTGCACCAGCCCGGCAAGGCTCTGGCCGGTCAGCCAGCCGGACGGCCGACCGAGCATGGCGGTGGCCGCCGGCGTGGCGTGGCGGATCATGCCGTCGTCGTCGAGGATGACCGTGAGATCAGACGAGCCCTCCAGGACCGCCTCGGCCAGCACGGCGTCGCGGCTGGATTCGACCCGGTCGACCAGCGCGCTCAGCGCCACGGCGAGCGGGGCGGTGGCGCTTCCTGCGACGACCGTCGGGGACGAGGTCTCCTGGCCCGCGACCGCCCGGGTGGCGATGTCAGCCAGCTGGTGGATCGGGCGGACAAGCCGTCGACGCATCAGGGCGACGGTGCCCGCCGCCACCGCCAGCATGATGACCGCCGCACCGATGAAGGTGGCACCGTGGCCTCCGGCGATCTGCCCGAAGATGCCCGCCATGGCCAGCCCGCCGAGTGTGCCGGCCGCTGGCACCAGGCCGGACGTGGACACGGCCGGCCCGGGCGCGGGAGCGGCGACCGGGGCATCTCCCGACGCGGGGAGGCTGGCCCACAGGCGGGATCTCACAGCGCCCTCATCGGCACCTTCGGACCCGTCTTGAGGCATCTGAGCTGAGCCGTCGAGGGAATCGTCCTCAGGAGCTGTGATCGCCAACCGATTGGGTGAATGATGACCTCTGCACCCCAGGCCCAATACGATCCGGGAGACTCGCTGGCGCCCCTGGCCGTCCGCAGCCGGGGCGCGGTGGAGCCGGCTGACCCCTCGGCCCTAGGGCCTTTGAGGAAGGTGTACCTAATCTGGCTCGGCGGCGCATCGTGTGAAGGCTGCACGGTGTCGATGGCGGGGGCCACCCATCCCCGGCTCGAGCAGCTGCTGGCGGGCGCCATCCCCGGGCTCCCCCGGGTCGAGCTGGTCCACTGCCTTCTGTCCACCGAGTCGGGGGCGGCGTTCACGGCCAACCTGCTGATGGCCGAGGCCGGTGAGCTCGACGCCCCCTACATCCTCACCTGGGAGGGCTCGGTGCTGGACGAGTCGACCGCGGGGAGCGGGTCCTGGTCGAGCCTGGGCGAGGACCCCGACACCGGGCGCCAGATCCCGACGACCGAGTGGCTGGACCGCCTGGCCCCGGGGGCGGCGGCGCTGATCGCCGTCGGCACGTGCGCGGCCTGGGGCGGCATCCCAGCCGCCGTCGGCAACCCGACCGGGGCCTGCGGGGTCACCGACCACCTCGGCGAGGACTACCGCTCGGCTGCCGGCGTGCCGATGGTCAACATCCCCGGTTGCGCCCCGCTGGGCGACAACTACACCGAGACCCTGGCCGCCCTGCTCCTGCACCTGAACGGCCTGGCCCCCATGCCCGACCTGGACGAGCTCGGGCGCCCGGCCTGGCTGTTCAACGAGTCGGTGCACAGCAGCTGCCCCCGGCTCGGCTACTACGAGCAGGGGGTGTTCGCCCCGCAGCTCGCGGAAAGCTCCTGCCTGGTCGAGCTCGGCTGCTGGGGCCCGGTGGTGCAGTGCAACATCGCAGAGCGGGGCGTCATCGACGGCGCCGGAGGTTGCATGAGCATGGGCGGAATCTGCATCGGGTGCACGATGCCAGGCTTCCCCGACCGGTTCTCGCCGCTGTTCGAGCGGCCGCTGTTCGAGGCCGCCCCCGGTTGTCGCCGAGGCAACGGCGGCTTCCTGCGCCGGCTCCGCTCCGCCCGACGCCACCCGTCGGTGTCTCCGGCCCACGTGGCTGCATCCCTCCGCTCACAGCCGCGGTTCGACCGGGCCCGGTCGGGCCGCTCGGTCGTCGGAGCTCCCTGATGCCCGGGCCCGGGCTGCGGCGCCGGCCTCCGACGGACGAAGGCCCCGTTTCACCCTGTGCCACCACTAGCCGCCCAGCATCTCCAGGACGAACGGGTTGGTGCGCCGCTCCTGGCCGATGGTGGTGCGGGCGCCGTGGCCGGGCAGCACGGCCAGGTCGTCGTCGAGGCGCATCACCTTCTCGCGCATCGACGTGACGAGCTTCTCGTAGCTGCCGCCCGGCAGGTCGGTGCGGCCGATCGAGCCGGCGAAGAGGTGGTCACCGGAGAACAGCAGCGGCGCCTCGCCTTCAACGTCCAGCCGCAGGCAGACCGAGCCTTCGGTGTGCCCGGGGGTGTGGATGGCTGCAAAGGCGAGGCCCGCCCCGCTCACCACCTGGCCATCGTCCAAGCCTTCGATGTGCTCGGGCGGTGTGAGGTCCAGCCCCTCCATCTCGAGGTAGCGGCCAAAGGCGCCGCTGGCCGCCACCGGGTCGATCAGCATGTGGCGGTCGTCCTGGTGGATGTGCACGGGCACCGGGTCGCCCTGGCCTGTGGTGCGCCCCCGCACCACCGTCGACGCTCCGCCCACGTGGTCGCTGTGGCCGTGGGTGCCGATCAGAGCCACCAGGCGGAGCCCGTGCTCGTCCAGCAGGCCGAGGATGGCGCCGGGGTCAGGAGGGGCGTCGACCAGGACGCACTCGCCGCCCGGCCCGTCGGCCGTCACCACGTAGGCGTTCGTCTCGGCCAGCCACAGGCGGAGCTCCCAGATCTGCATGCTCCTACTCTGCCCGGCCATGGGCTACCCCACCGCCGCTCGGCTGGACCTGGTCGAGGAGCTGGCCGGCCACCGGGTCGCCGACCCCTACCGCTGGCTCGAGGACCCGGACGACCCGGAGGTGCGGCGCTGGCTGGCCGACCAGGCCGAGCTGTTCGCCGCCCACCGCGCCCGATGGCCGATGCAGGACCGCCTCCGCCGTCGGCTCGAGGCTCTGATGCCCGGCGCCGTCGGCCTGCCCCATCCGCGTGGCGACCGCACGTTCTTCTCCCGCCGGCTCCAGGGGCAGGACCAGGCGGTGTGGCTGGTGGCCGAGCCCGACGGCTCGGAGCGGGTGGTGCTGGACCCGGCCCGGCTGTCCGACGACGGCACCGTCGTGCTGCAGTGGGCCGTGCCCTCGCCCCAGGGCCGGCACCTGGCCTACGCCTTCGACGAGGCCGGCCGGGAGGAGGCGATCGTCCGGGTCGTCGAGGTCGACGGCGGCGCCGAGGTGGGCCCGCCTCTGCGCCTGGGCCGGGGCGGGGAGGTGGCCTGGCTCGCCGCCGACGCCGGCCTCGTCCTGGTGGCCACCCTCCCCGACCTGGCCGAGGAGGAGTCCGCCTTCCACCGGCGGGTGTGGCGGCTGGGCCTCGGTGCCGGCCGCCAGGACGCCGAGCTGCTCTTCGGCGAAGGCCGCGACCGCACCACCTACTACGGGCTCGGCACCAGCGCCGACGGGCGGTGGCTGACCGTGTCCTGCAGCCTCGGCACCGCCCCCCGCAACGACCTGTACCTGTGCGACCTGTCCCAGCCGGCGCCAGCGTTCGTGCCGGTGCTCGAAGGTGTCGACGGGCAGGCCGGGGGCGCGGTGGCCGACGACGGCCGGTTGTGGTTGTGGACCAACGTCGATGCCCCGAGGGGGCGCCTGGTCACAGCTGATCCGGCCGCCCCCTCGGTGTGGCGGGAGGTGGTGCCCGAGGGGCCTGACGTGCTGAGCGACTGGGCGCTCACCCAGAGCGCCCTGTTCGTGGCGTGGCAGCGTGACGTGGCCTCGGTGGTCACCGCGCACGACCGCACCAGCGGAGACCGGGTCGCTGAGCTCGCCCTGCCCGGGCTGGGCTCGGTGGCGCTGGCCGCCCGGCCCGGAGGCGACGGCGCCGATCTGTGGCTCTCCTACACCGACCAGCTGACGCCGTCCCACGTGCTGCACCACCGTCCGGCCACGGGGCGAACCGAGGTGTGGGCCGAGGCGCCCGGCGCCCCGCCCCGCTCAGAGGAGCTCGAGGTGGTGCGGGCCTTCGTCACCTCACCGGACGGCACCCAGGTCCCGCTTTTCGTGGCCCGCCGCCGGGACCAGCCGCTGGACGAGGCGGCGCCCTGCATCCTCTACGGCTACGGCGGGTTTCAGATCTCCCTCACGCCCGCCTACCAGGCCAGCGTGCGGGCCTGGGTCGAGGGCGGCGGGGTCTACGCCACGGCCTGCCTGCGCGGCGGCGGGGAGTACGGCGAGGATTGGCACCGGGGCGGCCGGCGTGACACCAAGCAGAACGTGTTCGACGACTTCCTGGCGTGCGCCGCCTGGCTGGTGAGCAGCGGGCATACATCACCGGAGCACCTGGCCATCTCAGGGGGCAGCAACGGCGGCCTTCTCGTCGGGGCCGCACTCACCCAGGCACCTCAGCTGTTCCGGGCCGTCCACTGCTCGGCGCCGCTCCTCGACATGGTGCGCTACGAGCGTTTCGGCCTGGGCGTCACCTGGAACGACGAGTACGGCACGGCCGCCGACCCCGAGGAGCTGGGCTGGCTGCTGTCGTACTCGCCGTACCACCGGGTCGTCGACGCCACGGCCTACCCGGCGGTGCTCTTCACGACCTTCGGCGGCGACACCCGGGTCGACCCCCTGCACGCCCGCAAGCTGTGCGCCGCCGTGCAGCACGCCACGGTGGCCGACGAGCAGGCGCGCCCGGTGCTGCTGCGCCACGAGGAGGAGGTCGGCCACGGCATGCGGACCGTGTCACGCAGCCTGGACGAGCGGGCCGAGGTTCTGGCCTTCCTGGCCGCCCAGGTGGGCTGGCCCACGCCGGGGGCCGGGCCCGGGGAGGCGGCGGCGTCGGCCGCGTAGCATCGCCGGTCCCATGGGCCTGTTCTCCGTCGAGCGCCAGCTGACTGCCACCAGCGGCAAGCTGCGCCGCGCCCGTGAGGAGCTGGTCCAGGTCACCGAGCAGCTGGCGGCCCTGCGCTCTGACAGCGACGACGCCATGTCCGACGCACTGGTCCGCGGCGGTCAGGCCAAGCGCGCCGCGACCGAGGCCGCCCGCCACGTCGACCGGCTGGCCCAGGCCCAGCAGAAGCTCCAGCAGCAGATCACCGACCTCGGACGTGAGCAGGACGCCCTGCTCGACCGCCTCCCGACCAGCTGAACGTGCACCAGGAGCCCCCCATGCCCACCCGCGTCGTCATCGCCGAGGACGAGGCCATCATCCGGCTCGACCTCAGGGAGATCCTCGTGGAGGAGGGCTATGAGATCGTGGGCGAGACCGGGCGAGGCGACGAGGCCGTCCAGCTCGTCAGGGAGCACCTCCCGGACGTCGTCATCCTCGACATCCGGATGCCCGGGATGGACGGGCTGAAGGCGGCCAAGGAGATCGCCGGCGAGCGCCTGGCCGCGGTGCTGATGCTCACGGCGTTCAGCCAGCGCGACCTGATCGAGCAGGCCCGCGACGCCGGCGCCCTCGCCTACCTGGTGAAGCCGTTCGACCGCAACGACCTGGTGCCCCAGATCGAGGTGGCCCTCGGCCGCCACCGCGAGATCGTCGCTCTGTCGCAGGAGGTGAAGGGCCTCGAGCAGCAGATCGAGACCCGGCGCACCGTCGACCGGGCCAAGGGGATCCTGATGGACGAGTGCGGTCTGAAGGAGCACGAGGCCTTCACCTGGATCCAGCGCACGGCGATGCGCGACCGCCGCACGATGAAGGAGATCTCCGTCCAGGTCATCGAGCAGGGCCTGCGCCCCACGCCATAAGGCCCGCTCTAAAGCTCGGAGAGAGAGGCGGCTTCTAGGCTGAGGGGTTCGATGGCCCGGCTCATGCTGCTCGACGGCAACTCGCTCACCTACCGGGCCTTCCACGCCCTGCCGACGGACATGGCGACGGCGTCCGGGCAGGTAACCAACGCCGTCTTCGGGTTCACGTCGATGCTCATCAACCTGTTGAAGGACCACCAGCCTGACGCCATCGCCGTGGCGTGGGACCGGCCGGAGCCCACGTTCCGTCACCTCACGGTGAAGGACTACAAGGCCGGGCGGGCGGAGACGCCCGACATCCTGCGCCAGCAGTTCGGCCTGGTGCGCCAGGTGGTCGAGGCGCTTCGCATCCCGATGGTCGAGGCGGTGGGCTTCGAGGCTGACGACGTGATCGCCACCCTGGCCACCCAGGCCCGCGACCGGGGTGACGACGTGATCGTGGTGACCGGCGACCGGGACGTCTACCAGCTGGTGGAGGACCCGCACGTCAGGGTGCTCTACAACCGGCGCGGGGTCAGCGACTACGTGCTGTACGACGAGGCGGGCATCAAGGAGCGCACGGCGGTGACGCCGGCTCAGTACCCGACCTACGCCTCGTTGCGGGGCGACCCGAGCGACAACCTGCCGGGTGTGCCCGGAGTGGGGGAGAAGACGGCGGCCCGGCTCGTCAACGACTACGGCGACCTCGACGGCATCTTCGCCAACCTGGAGCGGCTCACCCCCAGGATCAGGGCGAACCTGGCGGCGGGGGAGGAGCAGGTCCGCTCCAACTCGCGTGCCATCCCGCTCGTGCGCGACGTGCCGCTGGAGGTCGCGCTCGACGACCTGACCATGGGCGGCTGGGACCAGGAGCAGGTCCGCCAGCTGTTCCAGTTCCTGGAGTTCCGCTCGCTGTGGGACCGCCTCTGCGATGCGGTCGGGGGCAGGCTGGGCGAGCCGGAGCCGGTGGCCGAGGGCTTCACGGTGGAGGTCGAGCGGCCGGCCACGGCGGCGGCGGCGGCCGGGGCGCTGGAGGCGGCGCTCCACGCCGGCGCCCACCTCGGCCTGGCTCCCAGCTGGGAGGGACGGCCGGGCCGGTCGCCCCTGCTCGGACTGGCCTTTGCCGCCACCTCGGGCGCAGCCGGGTCGGACGCCGCCACCTGGGTGGCCGGTGACCTGCTGGCCGCCCCGGAGGTGACAGCTGCCCTGGCCAACCTGGTCGGGCGGGCCGGCGTGGCCGTCAGTGCCCACGATGCCAAGCCGCTTCTGCGCAGCCTCCTCCCGCTCGGTGTCGACGTCCTAACCCTCGACGTCGACACCGCCGTCGCCACCTACCTGCTCGACCCGGCCCGCGACTCCTACCCGCTCGAGGAGGTGGCGGCCAGGTACGCCGGCATCGAGGTGCGCTCGCCCGACGCCCCGCCGCCAGGCGAGCTCGACCTCCTCGGCACGGCCCAGGCCTCAGGCGAGCAGGAATGCCGCAACGCCGTGGCCGTGGGGCGCCTGGTCACCCCGCTGCGGGCCGCCCTAGAGGCCCGAGGCCTCACGTCGCTGCACGACGACATGGAACGGCCCCTGGTGCGGGTCCTGGCCCGCATGGAGGTCACGGGGGTGGCGGTCGACGTCGCCCACCTGCGGGCCATGTTCACCGCCTTCGGCGAGGAGGCCCGCCAGCGCGAGGAGGCCATCCAGGAGCTGGCCGGCCACCCCTTCACCGTCGGCTCAACGCCCCAGCTCCGCACCGTGCTGTTCGACGAGCTGGGTCTGCAGCCGTCGAAGCGCACGAAGACGGGCTTCTCGACCGACGCCGCCAGCCTGGAGAAGCTGCGGGGCCAGCACCCGATCATCGACGAGCTGCTGCGCTACCGCGAGGTCGAGAAGCTGCGGTCCACCTACGGCGAGAGCTTCCTCGGCTCGGTCGAAGCGGACGGCCGCATCCACGCCACCTTCCAGCAGACGGTGGCCCGCACCGGCCGGCTGTCGTCGGAGGACCCCAACCTCCACAACATCCCCGTGCGCAGCGAGGAGGGGAGGGGCTTCCGCCGGGCGTTCATCCCCGAGCCGGGCTGGCGCCTCCTGGTGGCCGACTACAACCAGATCGAGCTGCGGGTCATCGCCCACCTGGCGCAGGACCCGGGCCTGATCGAGGCCTTCACCAGCCGCACCGACATCCACACCGCCACCGCTTCGCGCATCTTCGGCGTGGAGCCGGGCGCCGTGACCCGGGCCCAGCGGTCGAAGGCCAAGATGGTCAGCTACGGGCTGGCCTACGGGATGGAGGCCTTCGGGCTGGCCCAGCGCCTCTCGATCGGCCGCGACGAGGCCACCACGCTGCGCAACGCCTACTTCGAGGCGTTCCCGGCGGTGGCCGACTACATGGACCGGGTGGTCGCCGAGGCCCGCGACCGGGGCTACACCGAGACGCTGTTCGGCCGCCGCCGCCTGCTGCCCGAGCTGACCGGCGGCAACCCCGGCACCCGCATGGCCGCCGAGCGGCAGGCCAAGAACGCCCCCATCCAGGGCCTGGCCGCCGACATCTTCAAGGTGGCGCTGGTCAGGCTCGACGCCGAGCTGGAAGATGCCGGGCTGCGGGGCCGCCTGGTGCTCCAGGTCCACGACGAGGTGATCCTCGAGGTCCCGGCCGACGAGGAGGTCGAGGCCGAGCGCCGGACGCTCGACGCCATGCAGGGCGCCGCCGCCCTCGATGTGCCGCTCGAGGTCAACCTGGCCTGGGGTGCCACCTGGGCCGACGCAAAGGGCTGAGGCCGGGTAGCGTTGCGCTCCGGCCGTCCGGCCGATCTCGTCCGGCCGTCGTCGCCCACCCCATCCCCTCACACCCCCGTCGAGCACGCCCTCGGGCGGCAGGCCGTGCCGGCACCGAAAGTAGTGAACTCCAACGTGAGCGACACCCTCGAAACGCCGTCGATCTACGGCACCTTCGACGAGCAGGGCGAGTACACCCCCCGCCAGGTGGTCGAGGACGACCTCGGGGACATGAGCCTCGAGGACGCCATCTCCGCCACCATCGTCAACTTCGACGACGGTGACATCGTCAAGGGCACGGTCGTCAAGATCGACAAGGACGAGGTCCTCCTCGACATCGGCTACAAGGCCGAGGGGGTCATCCCCAGCCGTGAGCTGTCCATCCGCCACGACGTGAACCCGTCCGAGGTCGTCAGCCTGGGCGAGGAGCTGGAGGCGCTCGTCCTCACCAAGGAGGACAAGGAGGGCAGGCTCGTCCTGTCCAAGAAGCGGGCCCAGTACGAGCGGGCATGGGGCACGATCGAGACGATCAAGGAGCGTGAGGGCGTCGTGCGCGGCCCGGTCATCGAGGTCGTCAAGGGCGGCCTGATAATCGACATCGGCCTCCGCGGCTTCCTGCCCGCGTCGCTGGTCGAGTTGCGCCGCGTGCGCGACCTGCTGCCGTACGTGGGCCGCGAGCTCGAGGCCAAGATCATCGAGCTCGACAAGAACCGCAACAACGTGGTGCTGTCCCGCCGCGCCTTTTTGGAGGAGACCCAGAAGGAGCAGCGCGAGGACTTCCTGCACAACCTGAAGCCGGGCGAGGTGCGCCACGGCACCGTGTCGAGTGTCGTCAACTTCGGCGCCTTCGTCGACCTCGGCGGCATGGACGGCCTGATCCACGTCAGTGAGCTGTCGTGGAAGCACGTCGACCACCCCTCCTCGGTGGTGGCGGTGGGCGACGAGGTCGAGGTGCAGGTGCTCGACGTCGACCTCGACCGCGAGCGCATCAGCCTGTCGCTCAAGGCCACCCAGCAGGACCCGTGGCAGGAGTTCGCCGGGGCCCACCGGGTGGGCGAGCTGGTCTACGGCCGGGTCACCAAGCTGGTGCCCTTCGGCGCCTTCGTGCAGGTGGGCGAGGGCATCGAGGGTCTGGTCCACATCTCCGAGATGGCCAGCCACCACGTCGACCTGCCCGAGCAGGTGGTCAACCCCGGCGAGGAGCTGTGGGTCAAGATCATCGACATCGAGCTGAACCGGCGGCGCATCAGCCTGTCGATCAAGCAGGCGGCTGAGGGCGGCGAGGTGGCCGCTGAGTACCGCGAGCACTTCGGCGAGCACGCCTATGACGACCAGGGCAACTACATCGGCGCCGACTACACCGGCTTCGAGCCCGAGACCGAGGCGCAGGCGGCCTGGGCCGACCTAGCCGCCGTCACGCCGGGCGGCGGCGACGACGTCCCCGACGACGACGTCCAGGCCGACGGCGAGCCCGACGGCGAGGCCGCCGGGGACGCCGCCGAGGCCCGGGACGTGCCGACGGCCGATTAGCCGGACCCTCAGGTTCCCGCGCCTGAGGACGATGCGTAGGCATCAGAGATGCCGCGCCTCCTCCGCTGGACCGTCGACGGCACGTGCCTCGGGCCCGCTCTGGTGCCGTGACCTCGGCTCAGGTCCGGGCCCGGCTGGACGGCCCGGTGCTCAGTTGTGCCGCGGCCGTGCTGGTGGTCGGCCTCTTCCACCGACTGGTGCCGGCCGACAGCGACACGCCATGGCACCTGGCGCAGGGGCGGCTGTTGCTCCAGCGGTGGGCTGACGGCGCCTGGGGCATCGGCCGGTCCGACTCGTTCTCCTGGACGGCCCGGGGCCTGCCGTGGCACCCGAACTCATGGGCCTTTGACGCCGTGGTGGCGGCGATCTATGACCTGGGCGGCTGGGCGGGGATCGCCGTGCTGCGCCTCGGCCTGCTCGCCTCTCTGGCCGCTCTGGCCTGGAGGTTCAGCCGACGATCGGGAGCGGGCCGCTGGGCGAGGGCCGGGGCGGTCTGGGTGAGCCTGGTGCTGGCCGTCCCGCCCGGTGCGATGCGACCCCAGCTGGTGAGCTTCGTGCTCGTCCTGGCCGTGCTCGAGCTGACGGCCGGTATCGGAGACCTGGGGCCGCGGCGGGCGGCACAGCCGTGGCTGCGGCTCCTGGCGCTCGCCGCCACCGTCAGCGTCTGGTCGAGCCTGCACGGTGCGGTCATCGTCGGGGTGGCGGTGGTGGGCGCCATGTGCGCCGGGCACGTCCTAGACGGGCGGGATTGGAAGCGGCCGGCCGTCACGTCGGTCGTGGCCATGGGCGCCAGCTGGCTGTCGCCGCTCGGGATCAGCGTCTGGACCTACGCGCTGCGCAACGGGGGCCAGTCGCGCCGTGAGGGCATCGCCGAGTGGCAGCCTCCTTCGGTGCACCGGCCGGTCGACGTCGTGAGCGTGCTGTTCCTGGTGGTGGTCCTGGGCTGGTCCCTCACGAGGCTGCGGGGCGAACGGGCGCCGGTTCCCTGGGTGCTCGTCCTGCCTGCGGTGCTGACAACGGTGCTGACGTTCCTGGCCACCCGCAACTCGACGTTCGCCGTCCTCACCGCGGTGCCGCTTGCCTCCTCGGGCCTGGCGGCGGTGGGAAGCTGGCTCCGTCGCCGGGCCTGGGCCATCCCCGTCCGGCCCGGGCCTGCCATTGCCGCCATGACAGTCGGCGCGTTGATGGCAGGTGCGGTTCAGGCGGGAGGCCTCACCCTCGGCCCTGATCCGATGGGCGACGCGAAGTTCCCGTCGGCGGCCGCCGCGCTGCCGGGTGGGTGCCGGCTCCTTAACGAGTACAGCTTCGGCGGATACCTGATCCTGGCCCGGCCCGACATCCCCGTCAGCCAGGACGGCCGGAACGACCTCTACGGCCCGGTCCGTCTGGCCGGGCAGGCGGCCCTGCTCAGCGATGCCAGGTCGGGGGCCACCGCCCTGGACCGGATCGGCGTCTCCTGCGTGCTCGCCGAGCCGGGCCGCCCCCTCCTGAGGTCACTGGCCGGCGACCCCCGCTGGCGGCTGGCGGCGGCCGACGCCACGGCGCAGGCCTGGGTCGCAAGTCCTGACCCCCCGGTCGCGTTGGTGCGCCGGGCCGAGGGCCCTGACAAGGATGGCCCGCCATGACTCCGCTCCGCCGCCACCTCAGGTCAGGGAACGGCGCCATCGGTGGCGGCGTCGGTGGGTCGTCGGCCCCGGCATCGGCCGTCCCGGCCCAGCGGCGCCTGGAGAGGCTGTTCGCCGCCGCATTCGGCCTGGTCGGCCTGGCTCTCGGGGCGCGGCCGATCGGCGACAACTCCGCGTTTGTCCACATCCGCACCGGCATCGACATCGTCGCCGGTCGGGGCATCCCGAGGGCCGACCCCTACAGCGCCACCGCCGCCGGGTCCCGATGGGTGGTGCAGTCGTGGCTGCCGTCGGTGCTCTACGGCCTGGCCGAGAAGCTGGACGGCGGCGGCGGGGCGCTCCTAGTCCTGAACGGCCTGCTCACCGGCCTGTTGGCCATCCTCGTCCACCGGCTGGCCCGGGCCGGTTCGCCCCTGCGCACCCTGGGAGGGGCGCTGGCGGCCGTGGCCGTCAGCGGGATGTGGTGGTCCCCCCGCCCGCTGCTGGTCGGCCTGGTCTGCTTCGCCCTCACGATCCTGATCGTGCAGAGCGGCCGCCGCCACTGGCTCCTTCTGCCGGTGGCCTGGGTCTGGGTGAACAGCCACGGCAGCTTCCCGCTGGCCGTCCTCTGGCTGCTGGCCACCGCGCTCGGGGCGGCCGTCGACGAGCGCCGGCTGGTCACCGCCCGGTTCCGGGCGGGGCTGTGGTTCGCGGGGGGGCTGGTGCTGGCCAGCGCCAATCCGCTTGGCCCGCGGCTCCTTCTCTTCCCGCTCAGCATTGGCGGTCGCAGGGAGGTCTTCCGCCTCATCGTCGAGTGGAAGCCGGCCGACTTCCAGTCGTTGCCGGGAGCGATAACCGCCGTGGGCCTGGCGACCACGGTCGTCGTGCTGTCACGGCGCCGGGTGCCGTGGGCGGCGGCCCTGCCCGCCGGGGTGTTCGTCCTGCTCGGCCTGCTGGCCCAGCGCAACCTCGCCCCGGCCGGTATCGTCCTGGCCCCGGCGCTCGGCGCGGCCCTGAGGCTCCCGGCGGCCCCCGGCGTCACGTCGGACGCCGACGGGGAGGAGCCGCCTGGCACCCGCCGGCCGCCTGGCCGCGGGCGGGACCGGCTGATGGGGACCCTGGTCGCCGCCGCCGCCGCCGCCCTGCTCGTGAACGCCCTGTCGAGCGGGGCCCTCGACCTTCGGAGCTACCCGGTGGCCGTGGTGGGTGAGGGCGAGCGGCTGGGCGCCTTCGGCCCCGGCCGCCTAGTGGCGACCGAGGACGTCGTCGGGTGCTACCTGATACTCAAGCGGGGCCGGGGTGCCGGCGTCTTCATCGACGACCGCTACGACATGTACCCCCTAAGGCTGTCGCTCGACTACTTCGCCCTCCTGCGGGCCGACCCTGGTGCGGTCCAGATCCTCGACCGGCGGGGCGTCAGCTCGGTCCTGTGGGAGCGGTCCCTGCCGCTCGTGCCCGCCCTGCTGACCCGAGGCTGGCGGGAGACGGCAGGCGACCGGCGATGGGTCCTCCTCGATCGCCCTTGAGGCCTGCGTCGGTGGCGTTGTGGCGGTCGGTTGCTACTGCAGCTTCGAACCGACGCTGTCGAACTGGTTGTTGGCCCGGTTTCCGAGGAAGGAGATGCCGACGATGGCGACGACGGCGATGAGGGCGACCAGGAGGGCGTACTCGACCAGCGAGGCGCCGAGTTCGGTCTTGGCGTCGATGCGGGCCTTCACCCAGGGGCTGACTACACACTTCAGGTAGGCGACGATGTTCATGGGACTCCTTTGTCTGTGGGCGGGGCTCCGGGGAGGCCGGTTGCCTTTACGTTGGGTCCTCATCGGCACGATCAACCGTTGCCCCATGGTCCGGACGACCCAACTTCCTGAGAGATGCGCCCGACGGAGTTGGCGACGCGACGGAGGGCGGGCCCTTGGGGCCCGCCCTCCGTCGGTGGCGTTGTGGCGGTCGGTTGCTACTGCAGCTTGGAACCAACGCTGTTGAACTCGTTGTTGGCCCGGTTTCCGAGGAAGGAGATGCCGACGATGGCGACGAAGGCGATGAGGGCGACCAGGAGGGCGTACTCGACCAGTGAGGCGCCGAGTTCGGTCTTGG
>JBBSHM010000042.1:0-21120 GCA_038253125.1 Acidimicrobiales bacterium | reverse complement strand
GTTCTCGCGGGCGAGCGCGGCCATAATCGTCCCGCGGTCGGCGCCGTACTCGGCGGCGATCCATCTCACCCGTCGGCCCTCGTCAACAACGAGGCGACGGAGGCGGCGTGGCGTCAGCTCTTCGGGGAAGGGTCGTCGGTTCCAGTTGCGACCACTGGCCGTCGCCGGAGTCGGCTCCTTGCGGAGAGGGTGGAGTCGAACGGCGAGGCGAAGGTGCTCCGGGCTGATGTCGAGGGACCTGGCGATGGCCAGTGCTGACCGGCCTGCTCGGAGCAGGCGCGTCAGGTGGTCGACGTCGATCGCTTCCGGCTCGGGGCCTGGCAGCTGCTCGATCGGGACCCAGTCGCGGGGCGGCGACCAGGTGAGCGGTTCCTTGATGCCGTTGCGGGCGAGTAGGTAACGGGCGCGCTTGTCGAGAAGCTCGGCGGCCTGGGCGGGCAGCCGCATGGCGAAGGCGTGGTAGGCGGTAGTTCGTTCGTCGTCGGGTCGGATGGCGGTGGGTGCGCTGTGGGGAAGGCTGCCGGTGAGGGTCTCGAAGATCCAGAGCCGGGCGAAGTTGAGCTTGCGGATGCCTCCTCTGGGGGTTCCCGCTGCGGCACAGAACCGTTCCCAGTCACGGTCGCCCAGGAGGTCAACAGAGGCTGCGATGTCCCGACGGCGCTGGTAGTCGATCGGGCAACCCCAGAGGTCAATGGAGTCGGCGAGGTGGGTGAGGGCGCCGAGGACGGCCCGCGAGTCCCCGGGCGGGATGACTCCCAGGGATTGGGTGATCCTGCGGGCGCGCCCTTCGTGACTGGTGCCGCTGAACACTTCGGCAAGGGGCTGTGAGGTGCCCGGGATGAGGAGTGCGGCAGCTGCGGCCATCCGGAAGGACCGTGCCTCGACGCCGACTCTCGGGGTCAGGCGGATGGCCCAGTCGGCCCAGAGGGCATCCGGTACACGTCGTGCCCGTTCCCGCGCGTTCCGCAACCCGCCTTCTGCCGGCCGGCGGGGCGCAATGGTGCTGCGCCAGCGGAGCCGGTCTGTTGTTCGCAACGACGCCTTTCGTGACGTGAGAACCCGAGCGACAAGGCTGGGGCTCGCTGCGGACCACCCCGGTGGCAGGACGCCTGGGTAGTGGGCGTCTCGGATCAAGTACCTGGCCGGGTCCGTCTTCTCGGGCTTACCGACGTAGACCTCCCAAGCATGAACGAGAACCGCCCCGATGTGGGCCGGCGCGGCCGAGCGGTATGGGTCGAGCGATGCGGTGCCTTCGAGTTGGCGGGCGATAAGCAGCACGTCGGCAAGAACATCGAGGGCTTCGTGGCGCATCGACTCTGGAGCGTCGGCGGATGGGCGGGAGCGACGGCGGCTTCGAAGGCGGTTGTCCGGTGGAGAAGGTCGGCGTCGGCGGGCACGTGCTCGGAGGTCAGGTCGTGGCCGCAGGTCTCGATGCTCGGCCGCCCTGGGGTTCGTGCCGTGCACCGGAGGTCAGGATCGGTGGCGGTGCCAGCGGACGGGTGCTGACGTTGGTGGCGACCGCATGCCGGGCATCCGTCGAGGAGGAAGCATCGGTGGGTGTGACAGGTCGTGTGCCAGGCCAGTCGCCATGAGGCCGGCCACCGGTTGCCGTTGGTCGCCAGGCAGGCCGGACAGAATCGGCTCCACGCCAAGGGGGCGACGACGCGCACCAACCCCGATCTGGCCAAGCTGGGCCGGACCGCATCGTTGTAGCGGGCGAACGGCGCCCACATTCGATCGAGGGCTTGGGGATCGACGCCCGTGGCATGTGCGAGCCGTCCGGTGTCGCCGAGGTGGTGTCCGAGGGCGATGAATCGAGGCGATTGGTGAACGAAGCCAGGCGGAAGTGCGGTGGCGGCTCCGATCTCGGAGAGTGACATCTCGGGGCGGGCGGCGTAGGCGAGCAGCCAGCTGTCGAACGACTCGCCGCTCAACGGGTCGAGCCTGATCGGGAGTGTTCGGACAGCGGGTGCGCTCACGCAGCTGGCTCGGCTCCCCGACGGCCGCTCGGGCGAGCCGAGAGGAGGCCGTTCTCGAAGGCGGCTTGTAGTTCCCGTCGTGCCTGCTCGGCGGCTTCGTCATTGCGGACACCGTCGAACACCTCGGCGGTGAGGCGCTCGGTCCCGGATCGGATTGCACGCCGGCAGCCGCGAGCGATGAGAATCATGAGGGAGGCGAAGTGCCCGGTTGTGCGGGCGTAGAGGTAGTCGGCGAGGTCGTCGGCCAGCATCCCCGGGGCGCGTGTCGGCGAGGACGAGGTCCCTTTCGATTGCCAGCAGCAGTCGCCGCCAGGTGCGCCGCCCCTCGTCCGTCTGGATCTCGAAGGGGGCGAGCGACAACGTTGTCCAGCGCCGGGCCGTCTGGGCCATGGCCGAGTCGCCAGCTGTGAGGCCCTCCGTGAGCAGGCCGCGTTCTCGTAGCCCCACGCCGACGAACAAGAAGGTGACGGGGAACTGGTTGGAGAGCCACTTGAAGTGGTTCGCCACCTCACGGCCGTCCCGTCGGTTCATGTCGAGGAAGTGGACGTCGTCGACGATCACGAGCTTGGTGAGGCAGGACAGCACGCAGTCGGCTGCCCGGTTCCCCAGCTGGGTGGCGTTGCCCCGCTCGGCGCCGGGGTGACCGTAGAAGCGGCACAGCATCGAGTTGAGACTGCGGATCGTGGTGTTGGAGGTGAGGCCGATGTAGGCGACCGGTATCCGCTCATCACCGCCCGGTGTCCTGGCTCCGTAGAGGTCGGCCTGCCGGCGATGGAACTCGGCTCCGTAGGCCACGGCCAGCGTGGTCTTCCCGAGTCCGGGGTAGGCGGTGAGCACAGCCGCGCCCTTGACCTTGTCCCCGTCCTGGCGGTTGGTCTCCACGATGTCGTCTAGCTCCGCCAGCACGGCCTGCATCTGGGGCGTGAGGATCGGGCCGATGTTGGCGTGCCAGACGCTGCGGGCCTCCTCGTAGCGGAGCCGCTCGGTCGACAAGAGCCCGTCGAGCTGGCCTCTGGTGAGCGGTGCGGGCCGCTCCCTGAGCGGCGTCTCGACTCGCTGGAACCAGCCTTCCTTGAGCGACAGCGTGTAATCCTGCTCCAGGCTAGGCTCTCGATGAGGCTCACCGGATGGTGCCAAAGGCGTCGCCGTAGAAGTCGGCGTCGTCGGCCAGAACGTCACTCAGCTCATCCTCGGCGTCGTCGTCCCCACCGTCCACCCCGTCGGGGGATGCCTCCGGGGCTGGAGGAGGGCTCTCGCCGAACAGGGCCCGAACGGTGGCCAACGCCTCGACGCCCTCGGGCTGCGAGGTCTCGGCGGCGAGCCGGGCGTCGCGCTGCTGGGAGATCCGCAGCGCCATGCGCCGCTCCGTCGGGTTCCTGGTTAGCCCGGCGTCCCAGCGCTCAAGCAGTTCGGCCAGGGCGCGTCGGTCGTCGGGGAACCGGGACGTCTGGCGGGCCAGGCGGCGGGCGTAGGCCAGCGCCTCGGAGCTGAACGGCACCGGAACCTCGGGATCGTGAGCCCACCGAAGCGTGTGCCAGCAGTGGTCGTCGGGGTCCTGGAAGAATACCCGTGACATGTCGTCGGGGTCGTAGCGGATGGGCCACAGGCCCTCGTGGCGGCCGGTGTAGGGGCTCCGCCGGTCCCGGTAGGCGGTGACGCCCCGGCCGTCGTAGCGCAGGCCGCGCAGCTCGACGCCGTAGTGCTGGATCGTGCGCCACTCGACGGGGAGGAAGTCATAGGCCAGGTCCGCTCGGGCCGGAACCCGCAGGCGGCCGGCACGTGCCACCCCAGCCTCGAACATCTCGGCCGGCGACAGGTCGAGCCCTGGCACCGCCGGCTCCACCAGACCGTCGTGCGGGCGGTGGTGGTAGCGCTCGGCCACCCACTCCCGCAGGACCTGCTCCAACTCGTCGATGAAGTAGTACGCCTCCTCCTCGACGTGCTCGCCTCGGCTGTAGACGTCGGGTCCCTTGTAGCCCGGGAGGGCGGCCAGGAGGTCCTCCCGAAGGGTGCGGAAGAACCGTTCCAGCGTCGCCTTGTCGGTGCCGTGGTAGAGGCGGGCCGGTTGGATGCTGATCCCGAACCGGGCGCACACCGCCCGCAGGTGCTCGGACAGGTAGATCCTGCCGTGGTCGACCACCAGCGTCTCGGGAACGACGGCCGGCAACCCAGGTCGGTCGGTGGCCTTGTCGGGGTCGACGAGCACCACCGACGGCACCCCCGGGTAGGGCAGGATGCCGCCCGAGGTGCGGGCCT
Source organism: Acidimicrobiales bacterium (assembly GCA_038253125.1). Classification (GTDB taxonomy): domain Bacteria; phylum Actinomycetota; class Acidimicrobiia; order Acidimicrobiales; family JAUJNH01; genus JAUJNH01. Next base: position 16,885 of record JBBSHM010000042.1, on the reverse strand, counting down.
TGGAATCGGGGGAGATGGCCTCGTAGAGCAGCACGGCGGCGTCGACCGCCTTGGTGGACACCGGTGTGAGGCGTAGCGCCACGATGCTGCGGCTGTGCAGGTCCATAGCCACGGTCAGCTCGACCGACACCCACCGCAAGGTGAGGGGCTCCATGGCGAACACGTCGAGACTGTTGGTGTCCAGGATCAGGTACTCACCTGGCCGGGTGGCCTGGAGCCGGCCGTAGGGGGTCGGCGGACGCCCGGCGATCGACCGCTTCATCTTGGTGGAATCGGCCACCGCGTTCGTGCCCTTGGTCGTGGCCGCCAGAGCGGCACGCGCCTTCCATTCCTTGGGGATCGGGACGACACCGGGACCGTGGAGCTCCTCGATCCGGGCCGAGACCCGCTCCAGCAGCAGATGCCGCGGCGGGCGGCTGGCGCCGGTGTGCTCGGCCAGGACTGAGGCGAGCATGTCCAACCAGCGTTGGTCGACATGGCGCAGCGGGTCGGCACGGCGGTGGTGGCGCAGGTCGAGGAGGCCGGCGGCATCCTGTTCCTGGTAGGCGGCCACCCACCGCCGAAGGGTGGACCGGCCCACACCAAGCTCCCCCGCCTTGGCTGCGTAACGCTGCATCCGGGGGCGGGCCGAGTCGTAGGCCGGACGTGGCTCGCCCGGCAGGGGAACGGCCGCGTCGCCGGAGCGGTAGCCGGTGAGCAACTCCCGGACGTGCGCCAAACGGTCGTTGAGTTCGGCCCGCTCCGTTTCTTCAAGCGAGGAGAACACCTGCCCCACGCCAGCGCCCGCTGGCACGCCCTCGACGAGAAGACGGTTCGGCGCCGACAGCAGCCTGGTGATCGCCACCGACCGCGAGCGACCGCCCGCCCGTGCGATCGTGGCTCGGCTGCCAGTGAGGTCGACGACGCTCCGTCGTAAGCCACCTTCGCGCCAACGATCAGGGTCGCCGTGCTCACGCCACCGCCCCGATCGCCGTGTCCATCTCGAGCGGGGACGCCAGATCGACCTGGGCGCGTCCCGTCCAGAGGAGGTGCAGGATCAAGGGTCGGGCTCGACCACGCCCGTGGCCCGAAGGCGCCGCTCCAGGCGTCCGACGGTGTCACCGTCGACGAATCGCCGCCCCGGCGGCTTCGACTTGGGCCCGGTCGAACAGCCAGCTCCGCCGATAGCCGGCAAGGAACCGGACGTTGGCCAGGACCAGAGGGTCGCATCCGGTCCACACCTCGGCCACCCACCCCTTCGCCTCGAAGACTTCGCTGGCCTACGCGAGCGTGGCCGCCACCTTCGCGTCGTTGAGCCTGCGTGCCGGCTTGACGTTCACGACCGTGCACGCGCCGCTGCGTTGCTCAAGGAAGAAGTCGGGAACGTGACGGCGAGACTTGGCCTCGACGCCCTCGATAAGCAGGAAGGGCTGAGCGACGATGCCCACAACGTCCGGGTCAGCATCGGCCAGCAGCAACCGGGCCAGCTCCAGGCGACTCTCGTAGATGACGTGACCGGCCATGGTGGCCGACCAGTACCAGCCCGAGTAGTGCCGCTGGTTGCGGTGCGAGCGAAACGTCCGCCAAGGACTGGCCGCTCGCAGATCCCCGGCTCGGACACCTCCGATCGGAAGCTCGCGCTCGCTGTCATCCGCCGATCGCAGCCGCACTCGAGCCGTCATGCGCTCAAACCCGAGAGCATGACTGAGGATAACGAGCGAGAGCGGAATCTTCGGGGATGGTCGGCGTCCTCAGTGATCTGGGCCGACCTGTCATGCTGTCCGAGTGCCGTCGAACGACGACGTGGGGCAAACCGCGGGGCCAGATCAGGCAGTGAGCGCGGGAAAGGCTGACACGACGTGAAGATCCCATCCATGCTCCTAGGGCTCTCTCTGGTGGTGGCGGCGAGCGTCGCACCACCGTGGTTCTTCGAGCCCGCCGCCGCCGGTCCGTCATCGCCCGCCGCGCAGGCCGCCGCCGCGATCTTCACCGTCACGCCGGGGCACGGACCACTTGGCACGGAGATCCAGCTGGCCTCGGGCACCCCGTGCGCTCCGCCAACGGCTGCCGGAGCGATAGTCGTCGTGCAGCCCTCGCAGTCCCCGGCGCTCAGCGACGCCGTGCCGGTCTACCCGTCCGTCAGCTTCCCGGTCAGGCCCGACGGCAGCTGGTCGGGCAGCCTCCCGGCGCGCTTCGCCGAGTCCGGACCGGCCGAGCTGAACGCGAGCTGTGCCACCGACGGAGGGCCGCCGGTGATCTACACCACCCAGACCTTCCGGCAGACCCCGTCGAGCCGCGGGTACTGGATGGCGACCACGGCGGAGATCCCTATCCCCTGCTTCTGCCCCCCTGGTGGACCGGGGACGAACGTCGCCGCGTTCGGCGACGCCCGCTACCTGGGGTCCCCCGCCGAGATCTCCACCGCGATCCCGCTGGTCGGGATGGCGGCGACGCCGATCGAGGGCCTCGGCTACTGGCTGGCCGCAGCAGACGGCGGGGTGTTCAGCTACGGCGACGCCCCATTCCTCGGCTCGGCTGCGGGTGCCCCGCTGAGCAAGCCGGTCGTGGGCATGGCCGCCTCCCCGACCGGCCGTGGCTACTGGCTGGTCGCGTCGGACGGTGGGATCTTCGCCTTCGGGGACGCCCGGTTCCTCGGCTCGGCTGCGGGTGCCCCGCTGAGCAAGCCGGTCGTGGGCATGGCCGCCTCCCCGACCGGCCGTGGCTACTGGCTGGTCGCGTCGGACGGTGGGATCTTCGCCTTCGGGGACGCCCGGTTCCTCGGCTCGGCCGCGGGTGCCCCGCTGAACAAGCCGGTCGTGGGCATGGCCGCCTCCCCGACCGGCCTCGGCTACTGGCTGGCCGCGTCGGACGGCGGGGTCTTCACCTTCGGCGATGCCGCGTTCCTCGGCTCCACCGCCAACGCCAGGCTAAACAGGCCCGTTGTCGCCATCGCCGGCACCCCCACCGGCCGGGGCTACTGGCTCCTCGCTGCGGACGGAGGAATCTTCACCTTCGGTGACGCCACCTTCCACGGCTCGTACGGGGTCTACGGGGCGCGATTCCGCTTCTTCGCCTTCAGCCCCACCCCCGCCACCCGCCCGGGCTGAAGGGCACCTCAACCCCGTTGCTCAGATAGATCCGCGTCGATTGCTCAACCAGTGCTCATGTATCCCGGCCATTGCTCAGAAAAAGTCGCGTCCTACAGCTGGTGGTGTGTAGGGATTCGTTGAGGATGGCGAGTAGGACCTGACGAAGGTGGCGAGCATCGAGGGCTGGGTCGTCTAGCGGCGACGGGCAGTTGGCGAATCCCTAAGCCTCGAGGAACGCCTCGGCCTGCTGGAGGAGCTGCTCTCCGAGCGGTGTGAGGTGGTGTGGGGCTCGCACTGTTTGCCTGTCGAGAAGCACCCCGTGGCAGGTGGCCTCCAAGCCCTTGATGCTGGAGTTGAGGGTGTGGGCGTCGGTTCCGAGGGCTGCGGCGGCGTCGAAGAGGGTCCGAGCGCGAGCGGCGGCTTGGAGGCGCCGGAGTCGCTCGTGGCCGCGGAAGGCGGCGACGGCGGAGCGGAGCGGTTCGGGTAGGGGAGGTGGTGCGTCGGGGTGGGCCCCGAGGTGGGAGTCGGCCTGTTCCAGGAGGCGGTGGCCGAGGGCCGTTGGCTGTTGGGGTTCTTGGCGTCTGGTTGAGCGGGTGAGCAGGGCGGCGCCGCAGGCCCGTTCGAGGATGCCGAGCTGGGTGTGCAGGACGCTGGCGGTGGTGGAGAGGAGCGGGGCGGCCTGGTTGAGGGAGCGGGCTCGGGCGTAGAGCTGAAAGCGCTTGACCCGCTCGATGCCGCCTTGTCCGAGGACGGAGGCAGCGAGGGGGTGCGGCCAGCCGTCGGGTGCGGTGAGGCTGGCGGCGTGGCTCGCTCCACCTCTTCGACGCAGGGGGATGCCGTGGCCGTGGGCGATCCTCGACAGGTTGGTGGGCGAGGTGCCGAGCTCGGCTGCGATGTCGGGGAGCGTCCGTCGGCGGTCGAGGTATTCGCATCGCAGCCAGGCTTCGTCGGCGGTCACCGTGGATGATCGGCCGGCCGGGGGGATGGGCACGCTGTCACGCTCCATGGCTTGGCGGAGGGCGTGCTTCGCCGTGCCGTACTCGTTCTTGACAGATCTCAGCGTGCGGCCTTCGGTGACGACGAGCTGGTGGAGCCGTTGGGGGGTCAGTTCGGTGGGGAAGGGCCGGCGGATGGGGGTTTGCCGTTTCCCGGTTGAGCGGAGCCTCAGGTGGGGTGGCTGTTGGCGGACGAGGAGGCGGATGTGGTCGAGGGTGGTGCCAAGCCGCTGGGCGACGTCGGTGGGTGGGACACCGAGTCCGAGGAGGCGGCCGACCTCGTCGGGCGAGATGGCCTCGGGGTCTCTGCCGGGGAGCCCATCGAGGTCGACCCATTCGGCGGGCGGTGACCAGGTCAGCGGCTCGTGTTCGCAGCCGTGTTCGCCAAGGAGGGCGCGGGCGTGGGCGAGCAGCAACTCGGCGGCCATGGGCGGCAGGCCGAGGGCGAAGGCGTGGTAACCGGCCAGATCGTTGGATTCACAGGGCCGCAGGCGGTCTGGTGCTCGCTCGAGCGTCCCGCCGGTGATGGTCTCCCACGTCCACAGCTGGGCGAATCTGAGCTTGCGAGCTCCGCCGGTTCGGATCCCCGATGCGGCGCACATCCGGTCCCAGGCCACCGGCTCCAGAAGAGGGACGGCCGCAGCGAGCTGTTCCCGGCGGTGGTAGTCGATGGGGCCGCCGTGTCGGAGTAAACCGTCGCTGAGCTGGGTGAGTGCCCGCAGGACGCCTTGGCCGTGATCGTCGGCGGCGACGGTCTGCAGGACGTAGCAGGCGGTCCGGACGATGGTGGGATCGGTGGTCCAGGCCGAGAAGAGGGTTGTGAGCGAGCAGCTGGCGCCAGGGATCAGGAGGGTGGCGGCGGCCACCTTGGCGAAGGTGACCGGGTCGGTGTTCGGGGGACGGAGGCGCACCACCCAGTCCGCCCATAGCGCCGAGGGGACCCAGCGGACCCGGTTGTCCGGGGTGGTGAGGGTGGGCCGGTTGCCGGTCGTTGTCGTGCGCCAGCGGATGCGGTCCGTGGGCCGGAGGCGGCTGTCTCGGATCTGGAGGATCCGGGTCGTGAGTGCCGGGCTGGCGGTGTGCCAGGTCCGGGGGAGCGGGTGCGGTCGGGCTCGGACATCAGCCAGAGCGAGCGCTGAGAGCCTTTCGCCGTTCGTCTCGGTCAGGGCGAGGTAGGCGGCGCCGAGAGCTGCCGCCGGGGTGTCGGTGTCGCCGTGCCCGTCGGGGGCCTTGGGGCTGTCGAGGTGGCGGGCCACGGTGAGCACGTCGGTGATGAGGGTGACGAGTGACGACATGGCGGTGTCGGTGGTGGCGGGGTCGAGGAGTGGGCCGAGGCGGTCCTGGAGCTGGAGCACACCGGCGGGAGCCGGCGCCGATGGGGTGGTCCGCAGGTCGCGGTCACAGCGTTGGTGTCGCCGGTCGTTCCGGTGCCAGTGGCCCTGGCAGTGGGTGGGTGAGTGGGGGTTGGCGGCCTGGGGGATGGTGCGCCGCTGGTGTCCCTCGCAACCGGGGCAGATCGTGTGGAGGAGGCTGCGGTGCAGGGGGCAGGCGACATGCCAGGGCAGGCGCCAGGCCGCTTGCCATCGACCATCTGTGTCCTGAAGGCAGGCTGCGCAGTAGCGGCTCCCTCGCAGTGGCTTGGCCGCCCTTCGCAGCCATGGCGCCGCAACGTGGGCTTGGACGACGGCCGTGTAGCGAGCCACAGGCCGCCACATCGCCGCGGCCTGGTCGGCGGTCAGCCCGGCGGCGATGAGGAGGTTCTGCGCGTCGGTGAGGTGGTGGCCGGCGGCTATGTCGGCCCCCGGCTGGGAGAGGAAGCGTGGGCCGAGACCGAGCGTGGCGACAAGGTGTTGGACGGGGGTCTGCAGCCGTGCGGCGTAGGCGGCCACCCAGCTGTCGAGGGCCTCGCCGGGCAGCGGGGTCAGGCGAATCGGGAAGGCCCTCGGGGGGTGGTCGGTGACGGCTGAGGTCATGCTGCGCCCGGCGTTCGCCGGGTGCGGGTCGAGATCAGGCCGTGGTCGAACGCCGCTTGCAGCTCTCGGCGTGCGTGTTCGGCGGCCTCGTCGTTGCGGATGTGGTCGAGGACGTCGGAGGTCAGCCGTTCCTGGCCGGTGGTGATGGCCCGCCGGCAACCCCGGGTGATCAGCGTCATGAGCGAGGCGAAGTGACCGGTGGAACGGGCGTAGAGGTAGTCGGAGAGGTCGTCGGCGAGCTCACCGGGCCGCTTGTCGGCGAGAACGAGGTCGCGTTCGACGCCGAGGAGCAGCCGCCGCCAGGTCCGGCGGCCGTCGTCGGTCTCGATCTGGAACGGGCTGAGGGTGAGCCGAGTCCAGCGGCGTGCGGTCTGGGCCAGCTGGCGGTCGGCGGCGGTGAGCCCTTCGTCGAGCAGGCCCCGCTGGCGCAGGCCGACGCCGACGAACAGGAACGTGACCGGGAACTGGTTCGCCAGCCACTTGAAGTGGTTCGCCACCTCGCGGCCGTCACGGCGGTTCATGTCGAGGAAGTGGACGTCGTCGACCACGATCAGACGGGTCTTGCACGACAGGACGCAGTCGGCGGCCCGGTTGGCCAGCTGGGTGGCGTTGCCACGCTCGGCGCCGGGATGGCCGTAGAAGCGGCACAGCATGGCGTTGAGGCTGCGCATCGAGGTGTTCGAGGTCAGCCCGAGGTAGGCGACGGGGATGCGTTCGTGGCCCGCGGCGGTGACGGGCCCGTAGAGGTCGATCTGGCGGCGGTGGAAGGCGGCTGCGAAGACCACCGCCAGGGTGGTCTTGCCCAGGCCGGGGTGGGCGTCGAGGAGGGCGGCGCTCTTCACCTTGTCGCCGTCCTGGCGGTTGGCGTCGATGACCTCGTCGAGCTGGTCCAGCACGCTCTGCATCTGGGAGGTGAGGATCGGGCCGAGGTTGGCGTGCCAGACGCTGCGGGCCTCTTCGTGCCGCAGCCGTTCCTCCCGGCTCAGGCTGTCAAGCTCCGCCCGAGCCAGCTGCTGCGGTCGGGTCCGGGGAGGTGCCGCGGCCCGCTGGAACCAGCCTTCCTTGACCGACAGGGTGTAGTCCTGCTCGAGGTCTTCGATCGGGATCACTGGACGCTGCCGAAGGCGTCGTCGTAGAAGCGGTCGAGATCCTCGGCGGGACCGGCATCCAGCTCGTCGGGGTCGTCGTCGTCCCCGCCGGGCGGTGGTTCGGGCATTGGGGGCTGGTCGTCGCCGAACAGGGCTCGCACGGTCGCCAACCCGGTGACGCCCTCGGCCGGCTCGGTTGCCACTTCCGTGGTTCGGGCGGCCCGCTGCTGGGCCAGGCGCAGCGCCATCCGCCGTTCGGTGGGGTTGCGGGTCAGGCCCACATCCCACCGTTCGAGGAGGTCGGCCAGGACTCGTCGGTCGTCGCCGAAACGGTCGGTCTGGGTGGCGAGCCGCCGGGCGTAGGCCAGCGCGTCGGCGCTGAACGGCACGCCGATCTGGGCGGCGTGCTCCCACACCAGCGGGTGCCACGACCGGTCCTCCGGGTCCTGGAAGAAGACGCGGGTGATGTCGTCGGGGTCGTAACGCACCGGCCACTTGCCGGGGTTCGCCCCGCCGTAGGGGCTGCGCCGGTTGCGGTAGGGGACCAGGGCGTCACCGTTGTAGCGAAGCCCGTTGACCTCGATCCCGTAGTGCTGGATCGTCCTCCACGCCACCGGCAGGAAGTCATAGACGAGGTCGGCGCGGGCCGGGACCCGAAGACGACCGGCGCGGGCCACGCCGTGCTCGTACATGTCGACCGGACTCAGCTCGAGGCCGGGGACGGCCGGGTCAACCAGGCCCTGGTGGGGACGGCGGTGGTAGACGGTCGCCACCCACTCCCGGATCACCTGCTCCAGCTCAGGCACGAAGAAGAACGCCTGGTCCTCGACACCCTCGCCCCGGCTGTAGACGTCGGGGCCCTTGTAGCCGGGCAGCGCCTCCAACAGCCCCTCGCCCAAAGTGCGAAAGAACCGTTCCACGGCCGCCTTGTCCGTCGTGGTGTAAGGCCGGGCCGGCTGGATCGAGATGCCCAGGCGGGCGCACACGCTCAACACGTGGGCTGACAGGTAGATGCGGCCGTGGTCCAACACCAGCGTCTCGGGGTCCACGTCGGGAAGCCCGGGGCCCTCGACCCGGTCCCCGTCGACGACGACCACGCTCGGCACCCCCTGGTAGGGGAGGACCCCCGTGCCCGTCGACGCCGTCGTGTCAGGGGTGACCGACTCGTAGAGGACCAGGGCGGCGTCGACCGCCTTGGTCGACACCGGCGACAGGCGCAGCCCGGCGATGCAACGGGTGTAGAGGTCCAAGGCGATGGTCAACTCCACCGACACCCACCGCAACGTCACCGGTTCCATGGCGAACACGTCGAGGCGGGTCGTGTCCAACAGCAGGTACTCACCCGGCCGTGTCGCCCGCAGCCGCCCGTAGGCGCCCTCGGGCCGCCGGGCTATCGACCGCTTCTGCTTGGTGGCGCCCCCAAAGGCGTTCGTCCCCCGGGTCAGCTCGGCCAACGCCGCATGCGCCCGCTTGCGGTGCGGGACCGCCACCACACCCTCGCCGTGAGCCTCGACCAAACGGGCCTCAACCCGCTCGAGGACCAGCTTCTTGGTCGGCCGGCTGGCATCGACATGCTCATCCAGCACCGCCCGGCACACGTCCACCCACCGCTGGTCCAGTCCCCGCAGCGGGTCCACCTCCCGCTGGTGGCGGCCATCGACGAGCCCGGCCGGACCGTCGGCGACGAACGCTGCCAGCCACCGCTGCACCGTCCGCACACCAACCCCCAGCTCGGCCGCCTTGGCCTGCTGACGCTCCAGCATCGGGCAGCCCAACCGGTAGGCGGGACGCGGCTCGCCGACGGCGGGGACCGCCGCCGAACCCGACTGGTAGCCGGTCAGGACCTCCCGAACATGCCCGACCCGCTCGGCCAGCTGCCCACCCTCGACGTCAGACAGGTTGGAGACGACCAGCCCAAGAGCCTCCTGCGGCTCCGGCACCCCGGTCGGCGGCACGACCGCTCCCTGGCTCAGCACCAGGCGGACGTCGGCGGCCCAGGTCCGGCCGTGCTGGGACCGCAGCGTGATGTGCGATCCCTCGATGGCGACGACGGTGTGGGTCTCGCCGTCGTAACGCAGTCGGGTTCCAACGGCCAGGGTCGTCGTCAACGACGTCATGAAGCACGCTCCAGGAGGGTCTCGCCGGACAGGACACGCGTCACGTCAGCGCGCAGAGCGCCCGTCCACACCAGGTGGAGCAGCGCCGGCCGCACGGCCGCCGGCGACCCCACTGACGAGCAGCAAGCTTCGGCACCGCCGATGTTGCCGCCATCGGCCACCGCTTCCAGGACGGCGTCGAGGATCTCCCCCTCGAACCTGTCGCGGCGGCGATAGCCGGCCAGGAAGCGGACGTTGGCCAGCACCGCCGGGGGTGCTCCGGTCCACACCTCGTGCCGCCATCCCCGGGAGGCAAGAGCCACCTCCGCCCATGCCAGCGTGGCCGCGACCTTCGGGTTGACCAGGCGGGAAGCCGGCTTCACGTTGACGACGGTGATGACCCCGTGGCGGTCGACGAGTGCGAAGTCGGGGACGTGACGCCGGGTCTGCCCGGCGACGACGGCCTCGAGCAGGAACGGCTGCGACACGATCCACACGACCTCAGCGTCGAAGTCGGCCAGCAGCAGCCGCGACAGCTCCAGACGGCTCTCGTAGGCGACATGGCCGCCGGTGGTCGACGACCAGTACAGCCCCGAGTAGTGCGCCTGGCCATGCCGCCACCGAAACTCCCGCCACGGCACGACGTCGCCGCCCCGAAGGACCTGCAGACCCGACCCAGGAGCGACGTCGATCTCACCTTCGGTCACGGACCGGCAGGTGACCCTGACCGATTCGACAGTGCCGGGGCTTTCGCCCAAGGGAGCGATGCAGCACGGTAACCCGGGTCGATGCTCGACACGCGGACCCCTCGCTCACCATTCTCCCGAAGCCGGCCGGTAGGCGGCGGACAGGCACCTCATCGTCTGGACCGGCAACTTACGATCGCCCAGCCATACTGCTTGCAGTGGCCCTCGGCGATGATCTGACCGAGCGGACAACGCAAAGGGAGACAGCGTTCCTGCTCCCGCTCATCGCTGGCCTGTTCAGCGTCGCGCTCGCACGCGCCGTCCCAGTTGGCGTCGTCAACACCCTTGCGTTCGTAGGCACACTCCTCGGTCTGGGCGCAGTGCTCCCCGAGAAGCCATGGCGTAGCGCGGCCATTTCCAGCCTGCCAGGCGCCTGCCTGCTGCTCCTGCGATCTCCCGGCAAGCCCATAGCGATCGTCCTCCTGACCGTCGTGCTCTTCGCCGGCAGCGTCGGCCTCAGCGGGCTGCTCGTGAAGGGCGGCGCTCTCCTTGTCCAGCGCTCACATCGGGATCACGCATCGCACCGAGATGACACGCCTCCAGAACCATGGATGCCCTTCCAGACCAGGGCTCAGCGCGGCCGCTTCCTCGTGGTCCTCCTGGCGATCGTCCTCATCGGCGGACAACGTCTCTCCGTCTGGGGGAAAGACGAAGCCGACCGCGAAGCGGACCGACGGGCTGCTCAGATACGAACCGCCCTCAACGGCCGGAGCCCGAAGAGCCTTCAGATCGACATCTTCAAAGGTGCCAACGACGGGACCACCCCTCCCGGCGGCCCGTACCTGTCAGCTTCGCCAGGAAACGATCGCTTCGACGCCACCGTCGAGGTGAACCGGCGCCTGCAGTACAGGTGCATCCAGGTGCACGTCACCGCCGACGGACAGGCCTCCACGGACATCAAGAAGCGCCAATGCAGGAACTAGCCGGTCCGCCTCCCCACCCCCTGCCAAGTGCAAGCTTGAGAGGCGATCGCGGTGCCGAAACGGGCGGCACCGGCGCTGACGAACCGGAAGCGACACAGGCCTGACGCACATGGGTCGCCGACTAGCGCACCTGACCTGGTTCTTTGACGGCACCCGGCCCCAAGTGGCCGTGTGGCTTGAAGGAGGGGGCCTGGCACCGCTCGTCAAGGAAGGCGGCAAGGCCGACTCCCTTGAGGAGGCACGGGACTGGGCGCTCGCTCACGGCGGAGAGGCCTGCTACGTCCGCTTCGAAGGCGACCACAGGGTGTTCTGGTTCGGACCCGAAGAGCAACCTCACCACGGCTACGAGTACGCCCTGCGACCAATGAGCGAGTCACCCCTCCTCGCCCTCGAGCAGATGTGGAAGGCGCTACAGGAGCGACCGGACCTTGCCTGAGGGCGAAGCCGACCGCCTCCTGCGCGTCAGCGCTCACTTCGGGTCCAACCAGGATCCGGCAATACTGCCCGGCGTGGCAGGACGAACGCAGAGGCACGTGACCAACCGCGCCGGCGGGACCAGGTACGCCGGACAACCGTGGGGCCCGATCGGCCTAGTCACGTATCTGGTCACCGGGTTCCTGATGCTGTCGATGGGCGGTGCCATCCTCGCGGCTCCCGTAACCATCCCACTGATGTGGATCGCTGCGTCACGCCACCCAACGCGGGCCTTCCGAGTGGCGGCGACGGTGCTGTCGGCGCTCACTGTCGCTGAGATCGTGTGGGCGCTCACCTATCTGGCGGTCGCCGAGGCCCAGCCGTGGATTTGGCTGTTGCCGAGCCTGGCGGCGCTGGTGGTCGTCGCCATCGCGGGACGATTCTCGTCGCGTCGGGCCAGCAACTCGCACGGCGCCTGCTGACCGGCACAGCGGATCGCCGTTCACCGCCCATCGCCGCCGACGCCACTGGACCACCGGCACCGGTCGGATCCGGCCGAACCATCGCTCCCGACGCTGCTTCCGCCGAAGTTGGCCATTTGGCCGGACGGTGGCCAGGTACTGCGGGCGTTGGCCAGGTCCGTGCGGAACCTACAGCTCGTGCGGGGAGCGTTTCGCTCGCCCCCCGTCTGGTCGGTCGCAGGGCTCTCGCCATCAACGAGTCCCACTCGCCATCTGCTCGCCATGTACCCGGCGCATTCGCCATCAATGTGGGATCCCTACATGGTGGCTTCAGATGCGGGCCATGTTGGCGAACTTGGTGTAGCTGTCCAGGAACGCCAGCTTGCAGGTGCCGGTGGGGCCGGCGCGGTGCTTGGCCACGATGACCTCGGCGACGCCCTTGTCGGGTGAGTCGTCGTGGTAGAGCTCGTCGCGGTAGAGGAACATGACGACGTCGGCGTCCTGCTCGAGGCTGCCGGACTCTCTCAGGTCGGAGAGCATGGGGCGCTTGTCGGCCCGCTGCTCCAGGTTGCGGGAGAGCTGGGACAGGCCGAGGACGGGGCACTCGAGTTCGCGGGCCAGGATCTTGAGGCCACGGCTGATCTCGGAGACCTCGACCTGGCGGGACTCGGCGTTGTGGCGGCCGCTCATCAGCTGGATGTAGTCGACGACCACGATGCCGATGTCGCCGACCTTGGACTTGAGGCGGCGGGCCTTGGCCCGGATGTCCATCACCGTCACCATCGGGTTGTCGTCGATGTACATCTCGGCCTCGTACAGCCGGCTCATGGCGGATGAGATCTTCTTCCAGTCGCCGTCGAGCAGCTTGCCGTTGCGCATGCGGGTGGAGTCGATCCGGGCCTCGCCGCACAGAAGGCGGTTGGTGATCTCCAGCTTGGACATCTCCAGCGAGAAGAACAGGGCCGGGCGGCCGGCCTCGAGGGCGGCGTTGGCGGCGATGCCGAGGGCGAAGCTGGTCTTGCCCGTGCCCGGCCGGGCGCCGCAGATGATGAGGTTCGACGGCTGGAGGCCGGCCAGCTGGTGGTCGAGGTCGTGGAAGCCGGTGGGTATCCCGGTGACCGCATCGCCCCGCTCGTAGAGCTTCTCGAGGTGGTCGAGGCTCTCGCCCAGGAGCTGGCGCAGCTCGCCGGTGGAATCGGCGAGGCGGCGCTGGGCCACGCCGAAGACGAGCGACTCGGCCCGGTCGACGGCACCGGTGACGTCCTCGGGCACCGAGTAGCCGAGCTCGGCGATCTCACCGGCCACGCCGATCATGCGGCGCAGCAGGGCCAGCTCCTCGACGATCCGAGCGTAGCGGCCGGCGTTGCCGGTGGCCGGGGTGGCGGCCTGCAGGGCGATCAGGGTGCCGGTGCCGCCCACCACCTCAAGCAGGTCGCCGCGGCGCAGCTCGTCGGCCACGGTGACGGGGTCGGCCGGCTCGCCCCGCCCGTAGAGGCCGCAGACGGCTTCGAAGACGTGGGTGTGGGCCGGCTTGTAGAAGTCGTCGGCGCCCACGACCTCGATGGCGGCGGCGATGGCGTCGCGTGACAGGAGCATGGCCCCGAGCAGCGACTCCTCGGCCTCGATGTCATGGGGCGGCACCCGGCGATCGGACTGCAGCTGGACCCGTGGTCCCGGAGCCCCATCCCGCCGGGCACGGAGGTCATCAGCGCGTGCAGCCATCGTCCACCGACACTGCCTGGCCCAGCCTGTTGGTCGCTAGAGGGGGCTTGCTGGGGACAGACCCGACCCTGCGGGGGACAGCCTGTGCACCAGAGCCCCTGCGCGGTGGACGCCGCTGGACAAACTCCCTCACCATGCTCCGGCCTCGCTGCATCGAGACCCCACCCTACACGAACACATGTTCGTCGATGGGCCGCAATGTCCTCGTCCGGGCGCACTGGCGTGGCGTGCCACATGAGCGGGCCAACTGGCGCGCCAGTTGCCCTCGTCGGCCGCGGTCTTCTGGCGCGCCAGTTGTGCGGGCCGACTGGCGCGCCAGTTGCCCTCGTCGGCCCGCGACCTTCTGGCGCGCTTAACTACCGCGCCGGCCCGGCAGCGATGACTCGGAGAGGCGGGCACGGGCGATACATCGATCACCCGCTATGACGTGGTGCCCGCACCCGGCCGGTGTCTGTCTGACCTGGGCGGGGCGGCGGCGGAGTCGTCAGCCCCGCCGAAACAGAGAGGGCCCCATCGACCCCCTCGCCCTCCCGGGGTAGCCCGCCGCGGGCCGTCCGAGCAGCGGAGGTCGCTCCACGGAGACCGGCCCGCAGGACAACCTGGCGGCGCGGCCGCCGGGGGGCCGGAGGCCTGGATCAGGCCCGGCTGACCTCGAGGGTGACCTGGAACTGGACGTCGGCGTGGAGCTTGACCTGGACGTGGTGGGTGCCGAGGGTACGGACAGACTCGGCCAGGTGCAGGTTGCGCTTGTCGAGCGTGATGCCGGTCTGGGCGGCGACGGCGTCGGCCACGTCTGCTGTGGTGACCGAACCGAAGAGGCGGCCCTGGCTGCCGGTGGTCTTGGCCTTCAGGGCGATGACCGCCGGTACGAGCGTGCGGGCCACCTGCTCGGCCGCCTCGCGCTCGCGCCCGTCCTTCACGTCACGGGACCGGCGCATGGCGTTGGCTTGGGCCTCGATCCCGGCGGAGGCGACGATGGCCTGGCCCCGAGGCACGAGGTAGTTGCGGGCGAAGCCGTCGGCCAGGTCGAGGGTGTCGCCCTTCTTGCCGACGCCGGCCACATCGGCGCGCAGGACCACCTTGGTCATGCGCCGACCTCCTCTACGGCACCGGTCTCGGCCGGGGCCTCGCGCATCTCGGGCTCCAGGGCCTCCTGCGGCTGCTCGCTGCGGGGCTGGCGTTGGGGGCGGGGGGCCCGCTCGGTGACGGTGCGGGTGGCGTAGGGCACCAGGGCGAGCTCGCGGGCCAGCTTGATGGCGTGGGCGACGGCCCGCTGGTTCTGAGTGGACAGCCCGGAAACCCGGCGGGCCCGGATCTTGCCGCGGTCGGACATGAACTTGCGCAGGAGGTTCACGTCTTTGTAGTCGACCCAGTCGATCCCGTCGCGAGCGACGATGTCGACCTTCTTCTTGCCCTTGCGGATGCCCTCCTTGGGCGCCCGCTTGCGGTCGCGGTCGTTGGAACGGGCCATCAGAAGGGCTCCTCGTCATAGGCGTAGCCACCCCGGGCGGGGGCAGCCTCGGGTGCGTTCGGGGCCGGCCGGGAGCCGCCCCCCTGGCCGCCGCCCTCGGGCGTGCGGCGCTCGTTCTTGGTGATCTCGGCTGCCGCCCAGCGCAGGGACGGGCCGATCTCGTCGGCGACGATCTCGACCTTGGACTTCTTGTTGCCTTCGCTGTCCTCCCACGAGCGCTGCTCGAGGCGGCCGGTGACGACGATGCGCGTGCCCTTTGACAGCGACTCGCACACGTTGTCGGCCATCTCACGCCAGCACACGACGTCGAAGAAGGAGACCTGCTCCTTCCAGTCGTTCGTCTGCTGGTCGCGCCAGCGGCGGTTGACGGCCACGCCGAACGAGGCGTTGGCCGCCCCCGACGGGGTGTAGCGCAGCTCGGGATCACGGGTCACGTTGCCCACGATGGTGACGTTGCTGTCTGCCATGTCTGTTCTCAGCTCCTTGTGCGGGAGGCGCCCCTGTCACGGGCCTCGCTGTCGGCGGCCGACTCGGGGGCGGTGAGCGGGCGACGCTCACGGCCGGCGATGTGGTCGGGGACCCGGATGACCTTGTGACGCAGGACGCCGTCGGTGAGGCGGAGCTGACGATCGAGGCCGATCATGACGGCAGGCTCGGCGGTGCACTCGAGGAGGACGTAGTAGCCCTCCCACCGGTGCTGCAGCTCGTAGGCGAAGCGGCGCTTGCCCCATCGGTCGAGCTTGCCGGGGCTGCCGCCCCCGTCCTTGACGGTCTCGACCGTACGGTCGAGCACCGCCTTGATCTGCTCCTCCTCGAGGCCAGCGTCGAGGATGATGACCACTTCGTACGGGCGCACGGCCCTCCTAAGCTCTCCTTCGGACCCGAGCGATGAACTCGGGGCGACGGGCCTGATGCCCGGCGCAGGTTGCCCCGCAACGGGGCCTGTCGACTGTAGCGGACGCTGGCGAGGTGCCACGGCTCGGAGTATGTCGGACCGGTGTGACAGCGGGCGGCGCGAAGTCCCGGTCACCGACGGGGCCTCGGTGACATGCTCGGGTTCATGGCGACCCTGAACGGCCTGCACCACGTTGCCCTGTCGGTGAAGGACCTGGACGCCAGCGCCGCCTGGTACCGGGACCTGCTCGGCTTGGAGGAGGACCTCCGCCTGGAGTCGGAAGAGCGGTGCTCGCTCGTGCTGCGCCTACCCGGGACCAGCCAGCAGGTCGGCCTGGTCGAGCACCGCTCGGGCGGCCAAGGATTCGCCCCGCAGAACCTCGGCCTTGACCATGTGGCCTTCGCCGTCGCCTCGGGCGAGGAGATGCGGGCCTGGGCCGCTCGGCTCCACGAGCGGGGCGTGGCCAGCTCCGGGGTCATAGAGACGCCGTTCGGGGCGATGCTGTTCTTCGCCGATCCGGACGGCATCGCCCTCGCCCTGTTCTGGGTCCGGTGAGCGGCCGGTGGGCAAGCGCCGACCGCTCCCCCCGCTCGTGGCCACGCTCCTCCTCCTGCCGGCGGCCAGCCGGCGGCTCACCGCCGCGCTGGCGGTCCTTGTGGTTCTCAGCTCGGTGCTGCCGGCGGGCTTCGCCCTGGCCAGCGGTGCCCTGATCGGGTCGCTCGGTGAGGCAGTGCGCCAAGGTTGGGGATCGCCGGCCGGTCGCAGGGTCACCGAGGCCATCGCCGGCGTCGTCGGGCTCTTCGTCCTCCAGCAGGTCAGCGGGCCCGCCGTGCAGGCCTTGGCCGATGCCCTCGGGCGGCGGGCTGACGGGCAGGTCCGCCTGCGGGTGATGGCGGCGACGCTGCGGCCGCCGGGGGTGGCCCACCTCGAGGATCCGGACGTGGTTGACCGGGTGACCGAGGCGCAGACCGTCGGGACGGGCGACTTCACGGTTCAAGACGCCACCGTCGGGATCGCCTCGGTGGTGACGAGC
>JBBSHM010000041.1:0-21403 GCA_038253125.1 Acidimicrobiales bacterium | reverse complement strand
GGTCGGGTCGCACACGGCCGCCCGGGCCGCCGCCCCGGGAGAACGGAGCGAGATCGCCGACGGACACCCGCCAGGCCACGTCCTGGCGCTCGACCATCCCGTCCGGCGCCTGGCCCTCCCCGCTCTTAGGGGCCGCTCGGGCCCAGCTCTCCCCGCTCTGAGGGGCCGCTCGGGCCCAGCTCTCCCCGCTCTGAGGGGCCGCTCGGGCCCAGCGCCGGGTGGCCCGGAGCACGACAGCGTCGACCACCGCATGCATCGATATGTCTAGCCCCTCGGCCTGCAGGCTGGTGATGGGCTCACCGGGCAGCCCGCACGGCACGATGTGGTCGAACATCGACAGGTCGGTGGCGACGTTGAGGGCGAACCCGTGCATCGAGCGGCCGCGGGTGACCCGGGCGCCGACGGCACAGACCTTGCGGGGCCGGAGACCGGCCGGGTCGACCCACACACCCTCGTGGCCGGGCCGGTCGGGGCGGCCGCAGCCCGGCAGGCCGAGGTCAGCCAGGGCGTCGATCACCACCTGCTCGATTGCCGCCATGTGGGCCGGCACCGAACCGGGGCCGCCCGGCACCGCCACGATCGGGTAGCCCACCAGCTGACCGGGCCCGTGGTAGGTGACCTGCCCTCCCCGGTCAGCGCGGACCGCCTCGGCGCCAACGGCCGCCGGGTCGACGAGCACATCCTCCGGCCGACCCCTCACCCCGAGGGTGAAGACGCTCGGATGCTCCATCAGGAGGAGGTGGTCGTCACCGCCTCGCCGGTCATGCAGCACCCGCTGCAACGCCAGCGCGTCGGCATAGGCCACCCGGCCGAGCCAGCGCACCCTGAGCACGGGGACGACGCTAACCCTGCGGAACTGCTCCGACAGGAGCCATGCGTCGCCGCCTGGCCAGGGGCGACCGGTGACCCCCACCCGGCAGCCCCACCGATGCCTCAGATCTCGGTGGACCAGTCCCGGGTCTCCAGGATCTCCTTGACCCGGGCGACGAAGGCGGCGGCGTAGGCGCCGTCAAAGGCCCGGTGGTCAAATGACAGGGCCAGGATTCCGACGGGGTGGACGGCGATGCCGTCGCTGCCGTCGGGGAGCGTGACGGCCACCGGCTTCTTCTTCACGCCGTCGGTGGAGAGGATGGCGGTCTGGGGCTGGCTGATCACCGGGATGGTCAGGAACGTTCCGAAGGGGCCGGCGTTGGTGAGGGTGAACGTCCCGCCGACGAGGTCATCCGGCGAGATGCGCTTGGTGCGCGCCTTTGCCGCCAGGTCGCCGATCTGGCGGGCGATCGGACGCAGGCGCTTCTCGTGGGCGTCACGTATGACCGGGACCAGCAGCCCCTCGAAGCCCAGGTCGACGGCGATGCCGAGGTCCACGTAGCGGTGCACGACCAGCTCGTCGTCTCCTACCGAGGAGTTGACGTGGGGGTAGTCGGCGATGGCGTCGATCACGGCGCGGGCCACAAAGGGCAGATAGGTGAGGCCTACGCCCTCCTCGGCCCGGAAAGACCCCTTCTTGGCCTGGCGCACCTTCTCGACCCCGAGGTAGTCGACCTCCACGGCCACCAGGGTGTGGGCGCTGGTCGCCTTTGAGCGGACCATGTGCTCGGCGGTGGCACGACGTATGCGGGAGAAGGGGATGACCTCATCGCGCTCGCCGGCCCGGGCGACCGGCAAGGTAGCCGGACGGCGCGGCGACGGCTGCTCCGGGGCGGGCGCACCAGCCCCGGGCGCGGCCTTTGCGCTCGCCGGCTCGGGCTCTGGCGTCGCCGCCGGGGAGCCGCCGCCTCCGTCCACGACCTTGAGGACGTCGTTGCGGGTGATCCGACCGCCCACCCCCGTGCCGTCGATCCGTGCCGGGTCGAGGTTGTGCTCGGCGATGAGCCGGCGCACGACCGGGGACAGCAGGGCGCCACCCTGGCCGCTCGGCGCCAGCGAGGCGGACGCCGTCTGCCCGTCCCGAGCCGAGACTGAAGCCGGCTCGGTCGCGGGCGCGTCAGCCGACTCGGCCTCGAAGGCCGGGGCCGGTGTCGGTGTCGGTGTCGGTGTCGGTGTCGGTGTCGGTGTCGGTGTCGGTGTCGGTGTCGGTGTCGGTGTCGGTGTCGTGGCGGTTTCGGTCGCAGGCCCATCCGCCGGCTCGGCCTCCGGGGCTGGGGCCGGCGATTCGGCCGACGCCGCCCCGTTCTCGCCGCTCGGAGCCTGATCGGAGATGCGGGCCAGGACGGTGCCGACGGCAACGGTCTCGCCCTCCGAGACCAGGATCTCGGCCACGTAGCCGCCGGACGGTGACGGCACCTCCGAGTCGACCTTGTCGGTCGAGACCTCGTAGAGCACCTCGTCCTCGGCGACCCGGTCGCCCACCGCCTTTGTCCATCGGGTGATCGTCCCCTCGGTGACGGTCTCCCCGAGCTGCGGCATCGTGATGTCGGCCATCAGCCGTGCAATCCCCTCCCGGTGAGCGCCATCACGGCCTCACCGAACGTCTCCGACAGCGTCGGGTGCGGCTGCAGGAGCTGCGCCACATCGTCGACCGTCGCTTCCCAGTTGACGGCCAGGTAGCCCTGGCCCAGCTGCTCGGTGACCCACGGCCCGGCCAGGTGCACCCCGAGGATGCGCCCGGCGGCGCCGTCGGCCTGCTTCTCGGCCACGATCTTCACAAGGCCGTCGGTCTCCCCGAGGATGATCGCCCGCCCGTTGCCCACCATCCGCAGCTTCTCGACGACGATGTCATAGCCCGCCTGGCGGGCCGCCTCCTCGGTGAGCCCGGCGTAGGCCGCCTCGGGGTGGCTGTATATGCACCACGGGACCTTGTCGTAGTCGACCGGCAGGGCCTGCTCCCCGAGAATGTCCTTGATGGCGGTGATCGCCTCGGCGAAGGCCACATGGGCCAGCTGGGGGGTGTCGACGAGGTCACCCACGGCCCACACGCCGTCGGCCGAGGTGCGCATGGTGCCGTCCACCTTGACAAACCCGTTGTCGCCGACCTCGACGCCAGCGCCGTCGTCCAGCAGGCCGTCGGCGTAGGGACGCCGCCCGACCGACATGACTATGGCGTCGATGGCCAGCGACTCGTCGCCGTTCCAGCGGATGACCGTCGAGCCGTCGTCCTGCGGATCGTGGCCCTCGACCTTGGCGCCCTTGTGCACCCTGATGCCCCGCCCGACGAACGCCTTCTCGATCACAGCCCGGATGTCTGAGTCCACCGGCGGCATCAGGGTCGGCAGGAACTCAAGGATTGTCACCTCGCAGCCGAGGTCGCACAGGGCCGAGGCGAGCTCGCACCCGATCACCCCGCCGCCCACCACGGCGACCCGCTTCGGCAGCGATGTCCACGACAGCACCTCGTCGGAGGTGTGGACGTGGGTGCCGTCAACCTCGAAGCCGGGCAGCGTGCGTGGCACCGAACCGGCGGCCAGGATCACGTTGTCGGCCTTTAGCGTGGTGCCGTCGTCAACCTTGACGGTGCGGCCGTCGGTGAGCCGCCCGAAGCCCTTCACCACGGTGACCTTGCGCTTCTTGAGCAGGCCCGAGAGGCCGCCGACCAGCTGGTCCACCACCTTCTGCTTGCGGGCCTGAGCGATGCCGAAGTCGATGGTGGGCTCGCCGGCGCTGATGCCGAAGGACGAGGCGTGAGCCACCGTCCGGTACACCTGGGCGGTCTCCAGGTACTCCTTGGCCGGGATGCAGCCACGGTTGAGGCAGGTTCCGCCCACCTTGTCCTTCTCGACCATAGCGACCCTCAGGCCGGCGGCCGCGCCGTACAGAGCCGCGGCGTAGCCTCCGGGACCGCCGCCGATCACGACGACGTCGAACTGCTCGGCCAGGGGGACCACCACCTCGTCTGTGGGTTGCGAGCCCGGACGATACTAATGCGCCCAGCGATCAGCCCGAGCGCTCCGCCCTCGTGCGACCCCGACCCGCTAGGGGCCGGCCACCGTCGATGTCGTCGTCCGGTTCGACTTCGACTTGAGGTCGCTTGTGCTGGCGTTGAGGAGCAGCACCGTCCCGGCGATGAGGATGGCGACCCCACACAGCAGAGCGGTGATGATGAGCTTGCGGGTGCTCACAGGACCGACCGTACCGAAGCGGCCGGCGGGCGGGCGGAGTTCATCGCCTAGGCTGGGACCGACGAAGTTTGCGCAAGGGGAGCCTGGTGCACCGGGCTGAGAGGCGGGACAAGGCCCGCGACCCTCGGACCGGCCCGGTCATGCGGGCCCAAGGGAGGCGCTCATGGCTCCAGTGACCATCGAGGACGGGCTCACCATCGGCACCCGCACGTTCGGCTCACGACTGCTGCTCGGCACCGGCAAGTTCGGTTCCAACTCAGCGCTGACCGCGAGCATCGAAGCGGCGGCGGCCGAGATCGTCACGGTGGCGCTGCGCCGCGTCGACCTCACCGCGGCCGACGACATCCTCGATGCCTTGCCCGCAAGGGTGCTGCTGCTCGTCAACACCAGCGGCGCCGCCGACGCCGAAGAGGCGGTGCGCCTGGCCCGCCTGGCCCGCTCGGGCGGCGCGCCGCCGTGGGTGAAGCTGGAGGTGACCCCCGACCCCCGACACCTGTGGCCCGACCCGGTCGAGACCCTGGCCGCCGCCGGGCGCCTGGTTGGCGAAGGCTTCACCGTCCTGCCCTACTGCCCGGCCGACCCGGTGCTGTGCAAGCGGCTGGAGGAGGTGGGCTGCGCCGCCGTCATGCCCCTCGGCTCGTTCATCGGGTCGAACCGGGGTATCGCCACTCGCGAGGCCCTAGCCGTCATCATCGAGCAGGCCACCGTCCCGGTGGTGGTCGACGCCGGCCTCGGTGCCCCGTCGCACGCCGCCGACGCGCTGGAGCTCGGCGCCGCCGCCGTCCTCGTGAACACCGCCATCGCCACCGCCGCCGACCCGGTCGGCATGGCCCGCGCCTTCCGGCTGGCCGTCGAGGCCGGCCGACTGGCCCACCTCTCGGGCCTGGCCGGCCGGGCTCCCACGGCCAGGGCGTCATCGCCGCTCACCGGTTTCCTGGAGCCGGTGTGACGAGGCGATCGGGCCGAACGTGACCAGCGTCGAGATCGAGCTCGGCTCGCGACCTACGGGCGTTCCGGCCGGCACGGCCGCCGCCGACCTCCTCGCCATCGACGTCGATGCCTGGCGGCGCCGGGTGGACACCGCCACCGCCGCTGACCTGGCGCGGCTGCTGAGCGCCGGAAGGGGACGGGCCGCCGACCTGCCGACACTGCTCTCGGCTCCCGCCACCGCCCGCCTCGAAGACCTGGCCGCGGCGTCGCAGCGCCTCACCCGGCAGCGCTTCGGGCGGGCCGTCAGGCTCTTCGCTCCGCTGTACCTGTCGAATGAGTGCGTGAGCGTCTGCACCTACTGCGGGTTCTCGGCCGGCAACGCCATCGCCCGGCGCACGCTGGGCGTCGACGAGGCGGTGGCTGAGGCCCGGGTCCTGGTTGAGCGGGGCTTCCGCCACGTCCTCCTCGTCGCCGGAGAGCACGCCCGCATCGTCTCAAAGGGCTACCTCGAGGAGGTGGTGCGGGCCTTGGCGCCCGTGGTGCCCCAGCTGTCGGTCGAGGTGCAGGTGTGGGACAAGGCCACCTACGAGCGTCTGGTGGCGGCCGGCTGCGACGGCCTGATCGTCTACCAGGAGACCTACGACGACGGCACCTACGCCAAGGTCCACCGACTGGGGAAGAAGCGCAACGCGGCGTGGCGCCTGGCCGCCCCGGACCGGGGTGCGGCGGCCGGGATGCGCCGGCTCGGCATCGGCGCCCTGCTCGGTCTCCACCAGGACTGGCGGGCTGAGGCCCTGGCCCTGGCTGCCCACGCCGAGGCGCTGACCCGGCGCTGGTGGCGCTGCGAGGTGCAGGTGTCGCTCCCCCGCCTGCGGCCGGCGGCCGGCGGCTACGAGCCGGCGGACGCCGTCGATGACCGGTCGCTCACCCAGCTGATCTGTGCGCTGCGGCTGTGCCTGCCGGATGTCGGCATCAGCCTGTCCACCCGGGAGCCGGCGGCTCTGCGCGACGCGCTGGTGCCCCTCGGCGTCACCACGCTCTCCGCCGGCAGCCACACCGAGCCCGGCGGCTACGCCAGCGAGAGCGACGCCGAGCCCCAGTTCGAGATAAGCGACGACCGCTCCCCCGCCGAGGTCGCCGCCGCCCTGGGCGCCCTGGGTTATGACCCCGTCTGGAAGGACTGGCAGCGCTGACGGGCGCTGGCGGCGGGGGAGCTGGCGTGCATCCTGGCGAGGCTCCAGGCGCTTGCGGAGAACAGGCTGGACGCGGCCAGCAGCCCCGACGTCACCTTGATGCCACCCGGGCCGCCGCCGGCGATGCCGACGAGCAGCCCCGCGAGCCCGGCTGTGATCAGGGCCGCTCCCAACCAGTAGAACCCGGTCAGGAACAGCCGGCCGAAGGCCAGGAAGTGCACACCGACCACGATGGCGACCCAGGCGATGACGTACTCGGGATGGCCGGTGGACGTGAGGAGCCTCCCCCCAGCGGCGAAGGCCACGATCTGAACGGCGTTGACCACGAGGAAGGCGGTCGAGGAGAAGGTCGGCTTCGACCGCGGGCTGGGGATGTTGGCCTCCCCGTCGGTCGTGGCCGGCGTGGCCACCCCGCTGTGGGGCCGCCGATCAGCCAGGCTGGCGGGCGCCTGGTCAACCACCGTCGGACCGGCCGAGCAGGACCCGCAGGTCCTCGGTGTACTGCTCGAAGGCCAGGCGGCCCCGTCGGGTCAGGGCCACGAACGTGACGGGCATCCGGCCCTGGTGGGTCTTGTCGACCCTGACGTAGCGGGCGTCCTCCAGCTTGCGGAGGTGGGTGGACAGGTTGCCGGCCGTCATGTCGAGCAGGTCCTGCAGTCGCGGGAAGGCGAGGCGGTCGCCCTCGGCCAGGGCCGAGAGGGCGGCGACGACCCGGAGGCGGGCCTGGGCGTGGATCACCGGGTCGAGCTGCGGGACCGGGACCGGGACCGGGACGGCGCCGGTCACGGCCGGTGGGCCCGCTGGAGGGCGGCGGTGGCCAGCATGCCGCCGCCTCCGAGGAGGCTGACGATGAGCGAATGCCAGCCCGGCCCGGCCAGGAGCCCGGCCGCGTTGATCAGGCTCAGCCAGATCCCGAATGTGAACTGGCGGCGATCGCGCCAGATGGCGCCGCCGCTCATGTAAAGGATGCCGGTGATGAAGACGGGGAGCGCGCTCATGAGCAGCCGGAACTGCGGGTCGGGCAGGTAGACGTGGAACTGGGTCCCGAAGCGGAGGAACAGCACGCCGTAGGCCACCAGCCAAGCCAGCCCCCACGGGACCAGGAAGACCGCCGGGTCCACGTCGAGGTTTCGGTGGGCGGCCTGCTGCTCCTGGTCGATCAGGTCGAGTGATGCCTCCGGGGACAGCGGGGCTTCATCCATGCCGTGCCCCTTCCGATCGAGTTTGCCGCGAAGAGTCCTCTACCTTTGTATCACAGAGTGCTCGGACACGCAAGGAGGTTTTCCATCCAGTGGCAGTAGCACCGACATCCTCTGACCCCGGTCGGCGGCCAGACCGCTTCCGGAGCGCTTGCTCGACGGATGGACAGCAGCGCGAGGAGGACCAGCGGACTCAGTCTTCTCCGTGGTGTGAGCCCATGGTCAGTGCTCGCAGCATGAGGACGGCGCTGACGAGCAGGAGGTTGTAGCCCAGCAGGTCGAACAAGGTCAGGGCCGATGTGATGTCCGGTCCGCCGGCTGCGTTCAGCAGGAGAACGGCCATGATGCCTGTGGCGGCGCCGAGGAAGGCGGTCATGGCGCGCTGGAGCAGGGTGCGCACGAACCGGCGGTCGCTGGCGTCGGCGAGGACCCTGACGCGGACGGTCAGGTCTCCTCTCTCCAGGGCCGCGGTGAGTCGAGCCATGCGGCGAGGGAGGGGGCGGAGGAGGGGGAGGAGGGAGATCAGCTCCTCGCCGAGCGCCTGGGTTGATGTCGGGCCCAGCTGTTGGCGCAGCTGGGACATGGCGTAGGCGCGGGACTCTTCGACGATGTCGAAGCCGGGATCAAGCTGGGTGAGGGTTCCTTCCAGGGTGACCAGGCACCGGAACACCGCCGCCACCTCCGGCGGGACGGAGAGCCCGTGTTCGGGGACGAGGCGGAACAGGTCGGCGAACAGCTCGGACTCGTTGGTGGCCGACGGGCCCGCGTGGTGGGCCATGAATCGGCCCAGCGCCCGTTCGAGCCGCTGCTCGTCGATGTCGGCAGCGGGGGTGAGGATCTCCATCAGTGCGTCTCGCGCTGCCGCCGGGTCCTGGCGGTCGAAGGCCACGAAGAGCTGCCGGAGGGCTGACCGGACGGTCGGGTCGAGGCGACCGACCGACCCGAAGTCGAGGAGCCCGATCCGCCCGTCGTCGAGCAGCAGGACGTTGCCGGGATGGGGATCGGCGTGGAACACGCCGTCGAGCATGATCTGGGTCAGGACGACGTGGAGAAGAGAGCGGGCGAGGTCGGCCCGGTCGGCCGTTTGCTGGTCGAGCAGATCGGTGTTGCCGATCGGGTGGCCGTCCAGGCGCTCCATAACCAGCACCCGTCGGGTGCAGAGACGTGCATGGGGAACCGGGACCTTGACCGCCGAGGTCTTATCGTCTCGTCGAGCCGCGCTCTTCAGCACGGCGGCCATGTTGCGGGCCTCGATGCGGAAGTCGAGCTCCTCGTCGATGGCGCCGGCGAACCCGTTCGCCAGCTCGACTGCCCCGAGGCTCCGGGCCCACCGGCTGCGGGCTTCGAGGGAGCGGGCGATCCGGGTGAGGATATCGACGTCCCGCCGGATGAGCGGTGCGACATCGGGCCGTTGGACCTTGACCACGACGGTCTCCCCGGTGGAGAGGGTGGCGGTGTGGACCTGAGCGATGGAGGCGGCCGCCATGGGACGCGGATCGACGTGGGCGAAGTCGGCCGCCGACCCGAGCTCTTCGTGCAGGATGCGCTCGATGTCCTCCCAGGCCACAGGCGACGCGTCGTCGGTCAAACCGCTGAGCTCGTCGGTGTACTCAGGTGGCAGGAGATCGCGGCGGGTCGAGAGGAGCTGACCGAGCTTGATGAAGGTGGCGCCGCCTTCCTCCAGTGCTGATCGGAGCGAGCGGGCCAGGTCCCGGCGCTCGGCGACCTCGCCCGACGCCCGGCGACGTCGCCGGCCGGAGAGGAGGCCGTGGCGCAGGGCGATGGCGAAGATCTGGGTGTAGCGCCGGTTGCGGCCAAGCTTGTTTCGCCACGTTCGCCTCCAGTTCACGACCCGGAGACCGGAGCCGCTGGGGACGACCGCTTCGGCAACGGTCAGGAACGCCATGGCCCCGAGCAGCGCCAGGCCGACTTGAACGGTTGCCAACGCCAAGGTCTGGGCGGCCCGAGACGAAGAGAGAGCCCGCCCGGTCACGAACCACACCGCGTTCCCCACGCCCGCGGCCATCACTGCTCGCAACAGACCGATCTGCAGCCCGAGCAGGCGGCGGGGCACCATCACGAGCAAGGCGACGAACGGCACGCCGGTACCAGCGATGAGCAGGGTGGCGAGGAGAAGGTTCACGCGATCATCCGCGACGTCGAAGGCGACAAGACGCCAAACCGTGAGTGGACGGGACGGTCAGTCGTCGTCCGCAGCCTGGCGGAGGCCGTGCCGACCGCGCAGAAGCGCAGCGGCGGCGAGAAGTCCCCAGACCAGGAACCACGGGTCCCACAAGTAGGCGTACCAGGTCAGCGTCCGATGATCGGCGCCAGCCGACAGACCGATGACGCCCCACAGGACCAGCAGACCCGCAACGGTGGTCACCAGTCCGTACCAGGTCAGGATGGCCGCAGCGAGCCAGCTCAGCACCCATACGAGGCGGTTCCACCCCGGCCGGGCCAGCCGGTGGAGGGCAACGACCGGCAGCACGGCCGCGACCACTTTCAGGACAGCGGCAGCCCAAACCACCAGGACCAGGCCCAGCTCGCGGGTGCGGGCCCCCTCCTGGAAGGACCGATAGAGGGTGTCGACCAGCCACATGCCTCCCAGCGCCCAGTAGATGCTGACAGCGGCGAACAGCAGGCCGATCCCACAAGCCAGCTGCGCCAGCCTCATGCCGGCCGACCTGGAGCTGCGCCCGCCGGCCGGCGCGACCTGGTCCCGACCCGGCGCCAGGCCAGGCCGGGGCGTGGCGGCGCCGAGGTCCGCCGATTTCACACGCTTCGCCTCGGCGCCACGCAGCTTGGTTTGGTCATTTTCCATACGGTACCGTATTGGAAATGGCGTTGTCAAAGATCGACTGGACCGAGGCCGCGCTTGTGGCTCTCGCCCGCGACGGGCTGGCTGGCATCGCCGTCGAGCCACTGGCCCGGCGGCTGGGAACGACCAAGGGCAGCTTCTACTGGCACTTCGCTCACCGGGCCGAGCTGATCGCCGCCACGCTCGAGTTGTGGGAACAGCGCGATACCACCGAAGTCATCAACCGCATCCAAAACCTCGGCGACTCGCGTGAGCAGCTGGCTGCCCTGGGAGCAGGCGCCTATGCGGGCGCAGCACGGGGCAACGCTCACGCCGCCGTGGTGGCGGCCGCCTCGGATCCCCGCGCCCGTACCGTGCTCGAGCGCGTCACCCGGACTCGGCTGGCCTTCCTCGAACGGCTCTACGCCGGGCTCGGTGCGGCATCAGGCCAGGCCGCGCTCCAGGCGCGCCTGGCCTACGCCCTCTACCTCGGGATCGGCGAGCTGCGTCGCGCCGACCCCGACGGCGCTCGCACGGGCCTGGACCTAGAAGACTTCCTGACGTCGGCCGTTGACCTCATGATGCCCCCCGAAACGGAGCCAAGGTCGAGCGCCCAGGGCCAGGGCAAGTCCCACCGCTAAGGACACGGGCAGCATAGGTCCCCAGCTTCGAGCCACCAGCACCTCGTTGTCGTCGGGGCCGTGAAGAACCTTGTCATAGCTTCACCGCGACGCGAGCGACGGCGCCGGGCGGTGCGGGGTTGCGGTTCGTTCAGCCGGCCAGGCGGTCCGGCAGGATCCGCTGGACGATTCCGGTGGCGACCTCCAGCGGGCGCTGCTGCTCACCCATCAGGGCGTCCATCACAAGGAGCGAGCCGGTGAGAGCCGGGATCGCCCACTGCAGCACGCTCAGCTTGCGCTGGGCTCCGGCCACCTCGGGAGGGGTCTGGGAGGAGGGTGAGGTGCCACCTTCGACCGGGACGTCGCCGGCCTTCATCATCTTCTGGCCCAGGGCTCGGGCGTAGGCGGTGGCGGCCAAGGCGGTGGCGGTCACCGCCGTCTTGGCGATGGCCGTGGTGGCAACGTTCTTCTGGCCGGCGAGACGGCTCTTGTTGGCGCCGGTGAGCATCGCCGAGCCGAGGAGGTGGCCACCTATGGCGACGAGGCTGACGGGCGTCCACCGGCTCCAGCCGGCGTTGGCGACCCGAGCCCGCTGGCCCGGCGGGTCAACCTCGGCGGCTGCACCGTTCACGCCGACGGCGCCCATGAGCGACCCACCGAACCAGGCGGCGAGCCCCACCTCAGAGAGGCAGCGGGCGATCGTGTTCCTCTGGGCCATCAGAAACCTCCGTGTGGTGGACCCGCGTCCTCTACCCAGGTGACGTCGGCCGAACCGGGCTTCGGCCTGCTGCCGACCAGGGAGCTCGGGAGCAGCCTCTTGCTCCTGGCCCATACTGCGACGATGACGGAACCGGCTCACGACCTGCCCGCCGACGACGGCGAGGGGAGCGCAGCAGAGGAAGAAGGTGCGTGGGACGACCGGTACCGCGCCAGCGGCCAGATCTGGAGCGGGCAGCCGAACGGGGCACTTGTGGCAGAGACCGCCGACGAAGGGCCCGGACGTGCGCTGGACGTCGGCTGCGGGGAAGGAGCCGACGCGGTGTGGCTGGCTCTGCGTGGTTGGCGGGTGACGGCACTGGACGTCTCCTCGATCGCGCTCGACCGCGGCCGCGATGCTGCGAAGCACGCCGGCGTCGACATCGGCTGGGTCCACGCCGGGCTGCTCGACGCGTCGCTGCCAGCCGGCGGATTTGACCTGGTGACTGCGCAGTACCCGGCACTGCTGCGGACCTCGGGGCACGATGCCGAGCTGGCGCTGCTCGCGGCCGTTGCTCCGGGGGGCGCCTTGCTGGTGGTGCACCACGCCGACTTCCACTCTGAACAGCCCAGGGACCACGGCTTCGATCCGGCGGACTACGTAGGGCCGGACGAAGTGCTCGCCGCCCTCGACGAGACGTGGACGATCGAGGTCAACGAGACGCGGCCCCGTCAGGTTGCAGCGGGTGCAGGCGCCCACCACAGCCGGGACCAGGTGCTCCGCGCCCGCCGCTCAACGTGAGCCGGCGCGCCAGCCGGGCCAGCGACGGCCACGAATGACTTGTGCTCGGGTGTTGAGGCCCGGCCTCAGTCGATCAGGGAAGCATCCTCAAGGCCGATGCAACGACCTCAGCGATGCGGGTCAGGTCTGCGTCCCGAGCGAGAAGGGTGGCGCCGGGCCGCCACGCAACTGGGTCTCACGTGCCGCCGGGATCGGCGCTGGCGATCAGGCCGAGGGCGCCGGCGGCGAGCAGCAGCCCTCCACCGGCCCAGTAGACAGCGACGATCCCCAGCTGGTCGGCGAGGACCCCGCCAGCGCCGATGCTGACGAGGCGTGATGACTGCCAGACGACGTCGTAGAAGGCGAAGACCCGGCCGCGGAGACGGTCAGGGACCGTCGTCTGAAGCACCGAGCTGTAGGTGACGTTGCCGGTGCTCGTGCCCACCCCGTAGACGGCGAGCGCACCAAGGGCCAGGCCGAAGCTCGAGGACGCAGCCAGGACGAGGTCGACGGTGCCGCGCACCAGGTAGGGCCCGTAGAGGAACCGGGGCCGGCGGACATCGTCGACTAAGCGGTTCAGGACGAGCGGCCCGAATCCGGCTCCGACACCGATGGCGGCGATGAGCAGGCCGAACTGCTTAGGGCCGACATCAAGGTGCTCTTCGGCCAGCACGACGAGCAGGGCCGAGGTGGCGCCGGCGGAGAGGGCGGCCAGGCCCTGAACGCCAGCGAGCACAAGGAGGAAGCGGCTGGATCTGATGGCCCGCAGCCCGTCGGCGATGTCGCCGAGGTGCTTGCCCGACACGGCGACGACCCGGGCGGGGATGGGCAGCCGGGCGAGCAGAGCGGCGGAGACGAGGAAGGTGACCCCGTTCACGGCAAAGGCGGGACCGGGACCGGCGACGGCGACCAAGCCGCCGGCTACGGGCGCCAGGGCGATCTGGGAGATGACCGCGGCCGACCAGATCGCCGAGTTCGCACCGACGACCTCGTCCTCGGTCACCAGGGTCGGTAGCACGCTGGCCGCAGCCGGGCTGAAGAACACGCTGAAGCTCGACAGGAGGAAGGCGGCGAGATAGACGGCGGCCAGCTGCTGGTGGAACAGGACCAGCCCGAAAGCGACGCCGGCCCGTCCCAGGTCGGAGACGATCATGACCCGCCGCCTCGAGGACCGGTCGATGACGGCGCCGGCCACGAAACCTAGCAGGACGACGGGGACGATCTCGAAGGCCACGGTGCCCGCCACCTTCAAACCCGACCCGCTGAGCCGGTAGACCAGGATCACCAGGGCGACCGAATTGAAGGTGTCGCCCCACCTGGAGATCGTCTGGGCCGCGAACAGCCTTCGGAAGTCGGGACGCTGAAGCGCTCGAGGCAGTCCCCCGCCAGCCGTCACCACCGGAGCCTGCCGGCCCCTGCCTGCTCCCGGCTAGTCACTCCACCCGTTCAGCCGTCCGCGCCGGGGCGGCCGTGATGGTCGGCGCGGCCGCCAGCTGGGTCTTGAAGGCCCTGAGCCGCAGGCTGTTGGTGACGACGAACACGCTGGAGAACGCCATGGCGGCGCCGGCCAGCATCGGGTTCAGGAGGCCGGCGGCGGCGAGGGGAATGGCCGCCACGTTGTAGGCGAAGGCCCAGAACAGGTTGCCGCGGATGGTTCTCAGCACCTTGCGGGCCAGGCGGATCCCGTCGGCCGCGGTTCGCAGGTCGCCGCTGACGAGCGTGATGTCACTGGCCTCGATGGCGGCGTCGGTCCCGGTGCCCATCGCCAGGCCCAGGTCGGCGGCGGCCAGGGCGGCGGCGTCGTTGACCCCGTCGCCGACCATCGCCACCTTCCGACCCTCGGCCTGCAGGCGGCGCACCTCGTCGACCTTCTGCTCGGGGAGCACGCCGGCGATGACGGTTTCGATGCCGACCTCGGCGGCGATGGCCCGGGCCACCGCCTCGTTGTCGCCGGTCAGCAGGATCGGCTTCAGGCCCAGCTCCTTCAGCGAGCGCACAGCCTCGGCCGATGTCGTCTTGACGGTGTCGGCCACGGCCAGCACGGCCCGGGCCCGACCGTCCCACGCCAGGGCGATGACGGTCTGGCCGAGCGACTCAGCGTCGGACATGGCCTGCTGAAGCTGACCCGTGAGCGGTGCTCCCCCGTCGGCCAGGAGGCTGGGGCGGCCGGCAACCACGGCGTGGCCGGACACGACGCCCTGCACCCCGAGGCCCTGGCGGTTCTCGAAGCCCTCGACGGCCGGCAGGTCCCCCAGGCGTTCGCGGGCGGCGGCGGCGATCGCCTGGGCGATCGGGTGCTCGGAGGCGTCCTCGACGGCGCCGGCCAGCCTGAGGGCCTCGTTCTCGTCCTCGCCATCGGCTGGGACGACGGCCACAAGCGACATGCGCCCGGTGGTGACGGTGCCGGTCTTGTCGAGCACGACTGTGTCGACCCGCTTCGTCGACTCGAGGACCTCAGGGCCCTTGATGAGGATGCCGAGCTGGGCTCCGCGACCCGTGCCGACCAGCAGGGCGGTGGGGGTGGCCAGGCCAAGGGCGCACGGGCAGGCGATTATGAGTACGGCCACAGCCGCGGTGAAGGCGGCGTTGGCCGAGCCGCCGGCCCCGAGCCAGGCCCCGAGCGTGGCGGTGGCCAGGATGACCACGGTCGGGACGAAGACGGCCGATATGCGGTCGGCCAGCCGCTGCACCTGAGCCTTGCCGGCCTGGGCGTCACTCACCAGCCGGCTGATCTGGCTCAGCTTGGTGTCGGCCCCGACCCGAGTGGCTCGCACGATGAGCCGGCCGCCGACGTTGACCGTGGCACCGGTGACCGAAGCCCCGGGCGCCACTTCGACCGGGACGCTCTCGCCG
The DNA here is from genome assembly GCA_038253125.1 of Acidimicrobiales bacterium. Classification (GTDB taxonomy): domain Bacteria; phylum Actinomycetota; class Acidimicrobiia; order Acidimicrobiales; family JAUJNH01; genus JAUJNH01. The sequence goes on along the minus strand of JBBSHM010000041.1, from coordinate 6,273 downwards.
GTGAGCAGCGACGCGTCGATGGCCGAGCTGCCCTCCTCGACCACGCCGTCGGTGGCCACCTTCTCCCCCGGCCGCACGACGAAGCGGTCGCCCACCTGAAGGGCGTCGGCCGGGATCCGCTCTTCACGCCCGTCCCGCAGGACGGCCACCTCCTTGGCCCCGAGCTCGAGCAGGGCTCTGAGGGCGGCGCCGGCCCGGCGCTTGGCCCGGGCCTCGAGGAAGCGCCCGGCGAGGATGAACGCCACCACGCCGGCGGCGGCCTCGAGGTAGATCTCGTCTCCCCCGGCGGCGCCGAAGAAGTGCCAGCCCATCCTCATCGATGTGTCACCGGCAGTACCGATGAACAGCGACCAGACCGACCACAGATAGGCGGCGAGGGTGCCCACCGAGATCAGGGTGTCCATGCTGGCCGTGCCGTGACGCAGGTTTCGGACGGCGGCCACGTGGAAGGGCCAGCCTCCCCACAGGACGACCGGTCCGGCCAGGGCGAAGGCCAGCCACTGCCAGGCGTCGAACTGCAGCGGCGGGACCATCGACAGCAGCACGACCGGTATGGCCATGCCGGCTGAGATCAGGAACCGACGCTTCAGGCCCGCCACCCGGATCCCCTCGGTGTCGACCGGCTCGGGGGTGGAGGCGTCGTGAACCCGGGGGGGCTCCGGCAGGCGGGCCGAGTAACCGGCCTTCTCGACCTCGGCGATGAGCTGTGCGGCCGTAACGCCGGCCGGCACGGTGACGGTGGCCCGCTCGAGGGGCAGGTTCACCGTTGCGGTGACGCCTTCCATCTTGCCGAGGCGCCGCTCGATGCGCCCGGCGCAGGAGGCGCAGGTCATCCCGCTGACGAGCAGCTCGACCTGCTGGGTCGTCGTGGTCTCGGTCGTCGGGTCCATCAGCTTGCCTCCACCGTCGTGACTGCGGTGTGGACGATGCCGTCCACCTGGTAATCGAAGAACAGGGCGTAGGTGCCCTTGGTTGGAAGTGTCGTCGTGAAGTGGACGTTCGGTCGGCCGCCGTCCTGCGGGTGAACGTGCAGGTAGGCGAGATCGCCCGCACGCAGCGCCACGAGGTGCCCACGGGCTCCGAGGTAGGGCTCGGGTTCGATGGGCACGCCGTCGCGTCGGACCGATATCGACATGTCGTCGCCCCGGCGGTCGAAGCTCACGTCGAGTGACGGGTCAGGCGGCGCGACCGCCGTGGGGCCGGCCCCGGGGGTGAAGGCACCAGGTACCTGCAGGTCCACGCCGAGCGTCAGCTGGGCCGGCCCACCCGTGGGGGCGAAGTCGGCGAAGGCCCGCCAGGTGCCGCCCGCCTGCAGGTCGAGGGGGACGGCCCAGGTTCCGTCGGGCCCCCGGGTGGGGTGGACGTGCTGGAACCCGGTCAGGTCCCGGCGCACCACTATGAGGTGGAGCTCACGCTCGTGCAGCTGCTCGTAGCGCTGGACAGCCTGGCCGTTCGACCCGACGATCCGGATGCGGAACGGCACGGCCGGGCCCGGGCCCAGGGTGGTGGACTCGGCCACCAGCCGGTAGCCAGCCTCGGCCACCGCCAGCCCTGGCGCGGTGGCCGCCGCATGCCCGGCGTGGCCGCTGTGAACCGCACCCGCAGAACCGGTTGCGCTGTCGGGGGCCACGGCCCGGGCCACGCCGAAGGTCGCCGCGAACACCGCAGCAACGACCAGGGTGAAGCCAGCAAGCTTGGCGCCAGCGGAGGAGCTCGTCTTCATGTCGTCCATCATACCCCCCTGGGGTACCTGGCGCAACCGCCGACGCTGGCGACGGGTACGCACGACGAGGTGTACGTGTCCAGATGGACCCGGGCCAGGAAGGCTTCTGAGGAGCGTGCTCGAGGAAGTCCGGCTTCAGGTGGCGGGGGTGATGAGGCGCACGGCCGGGAAGTAGGTCCTAAAGCGGCTCGCGTCGCGTGTCAACAGGACGACATTGGCGACCGCTGCGTGAGCGCCGATGAAGAAGTCGGGCAGCGTCGACCGCCTGGAGCCACCGGCACGCCGGTAGCGGAGGAAGGCCTTGCCGGCGAGGAAGGCCGCCTCCCACGGAAGCTGGGCGCGGCGGTAGTCCTCTGCTGGAAGCGCCTCCTCGAGGTCTTCGATCCTGGTGAACCGGACGGATACCTCGGCGTAGATGACGGGGTTGATCCACAGCGGGCCAGAATCTGCGGCGGCAAGCAGCGCTCTGCTGGACCAGGCGAGCCACACCGGGTCCTCGCTGAGCACATCGAGGAGGACGTTGGTGTCGACGAGTGTTGCCGACACCCGCCTCAGCCGCTCCGGGTGAGGGCCATGATCTCGTCAGTCGTCATCATTACATCGCCGCGGCCCCGGAGCCGCTCAACCACGCGCTGACCCCGGGACGGGGCGCCGCCGGCCTTCCGGATGACGATCGTGTCGTCGGCACGCTCGAACGCCACCTCGCTCCCCGCCCCGATCCCAAGCTCGTCGCGCAGTTCCTTGGGGATGGTGACCTGTCCCTTCTCGGTGACCCGCATGTGGGAATCGTACCACTCGTACTCATACTCAGCTTCTCGAAGCGATCCTCCCGCTTCAGGACGCAGTGGCGCCACCACGGGTGCCCTCACCTGCTTGACGTGGTGCCCGCGTCGGCTCACGCCGCCGGTTCAAGGTGGTTCTTACAGCTGAACACGCCCTAACTGCCCGTTGTAGACCATTCTGTGGAGCGGCGCTAGAGGAAGCTAGAGGAAGTCGGAGCAGGGTGGTGGCGGCGGGTGAGCCGGCAGTCCCGTCGATGCGGCCCGAGCCGTTGCGCAGGAGGCCCCCGGGGCACTGCGCCTCCTGTGCTCAGCGCGCACCGGGAGGGGGTGGGATCGAGAGCTGGCGGCAGATGGCCCGGGCGGTGCCGGTGGGGATGTCCTGGTGGCGCGGGACCGGGGATCGCTGGTCCGACTGGACGTTGCGCCAGATCGCGTGGTTGGAGCCCTCGCGCAGGACTTCGCAGCCGTGCTGGGCGAGATGGCGCTCGAGGTCGCGACGCTCAAGCGGCGGCGATGTCGATCGTCACGCGCTCAACGTGACCACCGCCGATCGGCGGCTCGCGTCCCTCGTCACGATAGGAAGCGATCATCTCCCGGGCGGCATCAAGCAGCATGTCACGGGCCATCTCCAGCGTGGGTCCACAAGTGACGACCGCCGGCCATTCGGCCAGCTGGGCCATCGTCCAGCCGCCCTCGTCAGGGGTAAAGACAGTCAGCGTCAGCGTTTCGCCCATCCTCTCGACGTTACCGCTCCGGACTTGCCCCAGGTGGACGCACTGGGGCCATCTGACCAGCCCTACTTGTGAAGGACCACGTTGGACTCCGCTTCATGCGCGTGGAGCCTGAACATGCTATTCAGCGGTTCTCACTGCTCAACCATGTCTCTAGTTCCCATTCGTGCTCCATTCTGTGGAGCGGCGCTTGACCAAATTCAGAGGCGCCGGGACGTTGCAGGGGCACCACTGGGTGGGGAAACCGGCGCCTGGCCAGCCACGTCGGTCCCCGTCTGCCACCGACAGGGATACGATTGTGTGCGTGAGTGTCTATGATGACCTGCCGACGCCAGCGGCCGGGTTGTTGCGTCAGGCTCGGCATGAGGCGCGGTTGACCCAGGCTGAGCTTGCTGGGCGCGCTGGCGTGCCTCGTTCGATGATCTCGGCCTACGAGCGTGACGAGCGCCAGCCCACGATGGCGACGCTGCTGCGCCTGCTGAAGGCGGCGGGGTTCGAGCTGCGGATGCACCTGGCTCCCTACGATGACCACGACGATGTGTTGGCGGCGCGACGTGCCGCTTGGCCGGCCGAGGACCAGGCGCGCTGGGAGGCGCATCACCGGGCCCGGATCGAGGCCGGTCTGGCGACACTGAGGGCCGACGAGCGAGGGCTGGCCAGACGGGCGCGGCGGTGACGGAGTTCGACCCGGCTCGGGTCATAGCGGTCCTTGCTCGCCACCAGGTGGAGTTCGTGTTGATCGGCGGTTTCGCCGCCGAGCTGTATCAGGCACCGGTCCCTCCGACCCAGGACATCGACATCACCCCTCGGCTGACTCAGCCGAACCTCGCCCGCCTCTCGTCTGCCCTCGACGAGCTGCAGGCACGCATTCGCACCCAGGCCGTCCCCGAGGGTCTGGCCTTCTCCCACGACGCCGCGTCGCTGGCCAAGGCCACCATCTGGAACCTGAGCACCTCTGCCGGTGACTTCGACCTGACCTTTCGCCCTTCGGGAACAGACGGATTCGAGGACCTGGTCACCAACGCGATCGTCCTCGACATCGCCGGCCACGACGTTGCGGTGGCCGCGCTGGCCGACATCGTTCGATCCAAGACCGCCGCCGGCCGGCCCAAGGACCACGCAACCCTTGACACGCTGCGCCAGTGGGTAACCCGATTGGCAGGGGTCAGCGCCGAGGACTTGTGCGGACGAATGCACGAGGCCCTCCGTCGTCGGGCCGCACTCGCGCCTCCGACCGATGCCCACAACGCCGACCCGGATTGACAAGGCAATCGCAGAGCTGCCTCGGTCCGCTGACTCGCCGCAACACGCGTCAATTGCCGTTCGTAGACCATTCTGTGGAGCGGCGCTTGAGGAACTTCGGGAGCAGGCGGCGGGCTCAGGACCAGCGTGAGAAGACGGGCTGGTTGGGATCTGGCCCTCGCACAAGCGAGGAGGCGAGCCACCGAGGCCCGCCGGAGCCGCGTGGCGCCGCGACTCTGGGTGATCCGGGTCGTTAGGATTGCGGCGTGTCGGTGAACCTCGTTGCTTTGGACCCCGCGCTGCGGCGAGCCATCGAGGATGGGCGCTCGAGTGTCGAGGCGGAACTGGCACGTGTAGCGCAGGCGGCACGGGTCTTACCGCCGGTGCCGGCGGAGATAGGCGCGGCCGTCGAGCGCCTCATCGCCGACGGCACCTACGCTGCCGCGGTCGCTGCGGTGGTGGGGGCCGATCCTGAGCTTGCCGACAGCTGAGCACACCGGTGCTGATCGTCGACGACGTGTTGCTGCTGCGCGTCCTCGCCCTCACCGCTCCCGAGGAGTTCCTCGACGAGGCCCGGAGCGGCCAGGTCTTCACAACGGGCTCCTGGTACTACCGGTTGGCCAAGGCTGTGGCTCAGCCGAAGGTCGCTGGGACGTTGTCGACAGCCATGGCTGCATTGCCGCCGGTCGGCCAGGAGCGAGCCCGCGCTGCCCTCCACTCGCTGCCGCCGATCATCGGCATGGTCGACCTTCGCACCCTCGTCCCCACCATGGCTGCATTGAATGTGGATAGACCGCTTAACCTCCTGGCGGCAGAGGCGACCGCCGCTGCAGTCCTGCTCGATGCCGGTCTGGTCGTCACCACGAGCGCGCCGCTAATAGAGCATGCTGCCGTCCAACTCGGATTGACCTACCGGGTGGTCGAGTCCTGAGACCGCCTGTGTGGAGTACAGGACCATCGGTGGACGACTTACCTACATCCCGAGGGCCTCGAGGCCGGCCTCCGACATCTTGCCATCCTGGATCATGCGGTCGGCCAGAGCCTTGTTCCTCGCCGAGGTCGTCCCCCGGGTGCGTCGTGGCGCGAACCATTGCAGGTACGAGGTGTCGTCCAAGCGCCGACGATTGCTCTTGCTCCAGCCGAAGCAGATGCCCTGCTCGAGAACCTCCTCGAAGGTAACGCTCGACACGCCGATGCCGCGCTTGTAGATGCGCTCCCACACCCCATCCGAGCTCGCAGAATTCTGTTCGAGCCAGTCTCGGAGGACGACTCCGCACTCGAAGGCGAGGATCGGAAGCGAGTCGCTCATCACACCCATTCTGATGCGTCGAAGCGCAGCGGTCAGGTGCTGCGGAACCGACGAGAGGAGGTAGTGGGTCATTGGTCGTGGGGCATTGGTCGCCGGCTTCGGGCTTACGTCCGGCTTCACGCACTCGTTATCCGCACGATCGTGCGGATAAACTTATCCAGATCTTCGAGACCGGGGCCGGGTATCGCCGCACGAAACGATTCGCTGAAAACCTTTCATGCCCTCAACACCGGTCAGTTCCCATTGGTGCTCCATTCTGGCGCGCGTGTGGTCCTGGGACGGGGAGTGCGCGGGCGGTGGTTGTCGCTAGGCGAAGCTCTGCTTGGGGCTTTTACGCCGGATCTTTAGGTTCCGCACCGACTTGGCCAATCCAGCCCAGGCGCCTGCCTCCGGCTCGCCCCGGTTCTGGCGAACAGGGACCAGGGGCTGACGTCACCCTTGAGCGTCGGGGTGTTCATGCCTCCGGAGCTGTTCAAGCTCGCGTTC
>JBBSHM010000040.1:0-21452 GCA_038253125.1 Acidimicrobiales bacterium | reverse complement strand
GGGCAGCACCACGAGGGGCGACGCCAGCACCCCGGTCGGGTCAGAGAGGGCCACACCCACGCGCACCGACCCGAGGTCCACGCCGAGGGTGCGCATCAGGCGAGGAGGCTGCGGGCCCGCTCGAGGGCGGCGTCGATGGCGGCGGGGTCCTTCCCGCCGGCCTGGGCCACGTCGCCCTTGCCGCCTCCCCGGCCGCCGACCACCGCGGCCGGCTCCTGCAGCAGGGCGGCCGCCGACTCGCCGGGGGCGACCGCCGCAACCAGTGACACCCGCCGGCCGTCGGGGCTGCCGATGAGCACCACCGCCCGCGCCGCCGGCAGCCGGTCACGCACGGCCAATGCCAGCTGCCTGAGCGAATCAGGGTCGAGGCCGTCCCGGCGGGCCACCACGGCGCCGGCCACCGCCTCGGCCACCAGCGCCCCGGCGTCGGCCACCGCGGCCCGGGACCGGATGGCCGCCAGCTCGTCCTGCAACGCCCTGCGCTCGGCCAGCACCTTGTCGATAGCCTCGGGCAGAGCCTCGGGCCTGGCCTTCAGCATCGAGGCGGCCCGGTGGAGCATCTGCTCCTCCTCGTGGTGGCGCTTGATGGTGCCGAGGCCGGTGGTTGCGTAGATGCGCCGGGTGTTGGAGGCGACCGACTCCTCCTTGGTGATCTTGAGCGGGCCGATCTGGCCGGTGCTGCGCACGTGGGTCCCGCCGCACAGCTCGCGGCTGTGGGGCCCGGCGTCCAGGACCCGCACCACCTCTGCGTACTTCTCGCCGAAGAAGGCCACGGCCCCCTCCGCCTCGGCCTCGGCCATCGACATCTCGCGAACCACCACCAGCTCGGCGGCCAGCACGTCGGAGTTGACCAGCGCTTCGACCTTGGCGACCTCGTCGGGTGACATGGCGCTGAAGTGACTGAAGTCGAAGCGCAGCTCGTCGGGCCCGACCAGCGACCCCTGCTGCTTGACGTGGCGGCCCAGCACCTCACCCAGCGCCCAGTGCAGCAGATGGGTTCCGGTGTGGTTGCGGCGGATGGCGTCGCGGCGGTCGCCGTCGATGACGGCCCGCGCCTCCTGGCCCGGGTTGAGGAAGCCCTGCTCGATCACGGCGTGGTGGCGGGTGAGACCGGAGATTCCCCTGGTCGTGTCCACGACCCGGGCCGCGCCGGTGTCGCTGCACAGCCGGCCGCTGTCGCCCACCTGCCCGCCCCCTTCGGCGTAGAACGGGGTGCGGTCAAGCACCACCTCGACGTGGCCCTCCCGCTCACCGCTGTCGGCCAGGACGGCCAGAACCCGGGCCGTGGCCTCGTCATCGTGCTCACCGACAAAGGCGGTGGGTCCGAACTGCTCGAGCAATTCCCGGTAAGCCGCGGCGTTGGGACCCGTGCCGCCGTCGCGGCGCGCCGCTCCCCTGGCCCGCTCGCGCTGCCGTTGCATCAGGGCCCGGAACTCCTCCTCGTCGACCTCGATCCCCCGCTCGGCCGCCACCTCGCGGGTGACCTCGACCGGGAACCCGTAGGTGTCGTGCAGCTCAAAGGCGACTGCACCAGGAACCTTGGCGCTGACTTCCCCAAGACCGCCCTCAGCTTGGACGGCGGTATCGCCCAGGCCGAGGTCGTCGCTGATGTAGCGGTCGAGCCGGACCAGGCCCTTGTGCAGCGTCGAGCGGAAGCGGCCCTCCTCGACGTCAAGCACCTGAAGGATGAAGTCGCGGTTGCGCTCCAGGTCGGGGTAGGCGCCCCGCATCTCATCGACGACGGCGCCGGCGACCTTGGCCATCACCTGTTGCTCGACGCCGAGCGAGTATGCCCTTCGGACGGCACGGCGGATGAGGCGGCGCAGCACGTAGCCCCGGTCCTCGTTCGAGGGGAAAACGCCGTCGTTGATGAGCAAGGCCGTGGAACGGGCGTGGTCGGCCAGGATGCGCAGGCTCACGTCGATGTCAGGGTCGCGCCCCGACGCCAGCCCGGTGGCCGACGAAGCGGCGTCGAGCAGCGGGACGAACAGGTCGGTCTCGAAGACAGAGTCGACGCCCTGAAGGATGCTGAGCAGGCGTTCGTAGCCGGCGCCGGTGTCGATGTTGCGGCGGGGCAGCGGCGCCAGGGTGCCGTCGGGCTGGCGGTCGTACTGGGTGAAGACGAGGTTCCAGAACTCGAGGAACCGCTCATCGCCGCCGTGGGCGGGGCCCCCCTCGGCGCCAAAGGCCGCACCGCGGTCGAGGTGGATCTCCGAGCACGGCCCGCACGGGCCGGTGTCGCCCATGGCCCAGAAGTTCTCGTCGTCGGTCAGGCCCATCCGCTGGATGCGCTCCCGCGGGATCGAGGTGAGGTCGAGCCACAGCTGCTCGGCCTCGTCGTCGGTGTGGTGGACGGTGACCCACAACAGCTCGGGGTCGAAGCCGAACACCTCGGTCGACAACTCGAAGGCCAGCTCTATGGCGCCCTTCTTGAAGTAATCGCCGAAGCTGAAGTTGCCCAGCATCTCGAAGAACGTGACGTGGCGTCGGGAGCGCCCGATGTTCTCGATGTCGTCGTGCTTGCCCATGATCCGCACGCACTTCTGGATCGTGGTCAGGCGGGCGTCCGGCGGGCTCTGCTCGCCCAGGAAGTAGGGCAGGAACTGCGTCATCCCGGCGTTGGTGAACAGCGGCGCCCGGGGGTGGTGCGGGATGAGCCCGGCGCTCGGCAGGGGCGTGTGGCCCCGCTCGACGAAGAAGCGGGTCCAGGTGCTCCGCAGCCGTTCAGCCGTCCAGTCAGCCATGGGAGCCCTCACGTTACCGGCGGGCGCCCCTCTTCCCGGCAGGGCGGCCCTTCAGCGGCGTTCGGCCATCCGGGCGGCAACCTCGGCCTCGAAGCCGTGGCCTGTGGGCTCGTAGTAGGTGCGGTCGGCCACCTCGTCGGGCCGGTGGCGCTGCGCCACCCAGCCTCGGGGATCGTCGTGCGGGTAGGCGTAGCCCCCGCCGTGGCCGATCGACGCCGCCCCCTTGTAGTGGGCGTCACGCAGGTGGGCCGGCACCGCCCCCTTCGGCCGGTCGCGCACGTCGGCCATTGCCGCCCCGATGGCCATGGTCACCCGGTTGGACTTCGGGGCCTGGGCCAGGTGCACCACCGCCTGGGCCAGGTTCAGCTGGGCCTCGGGAAGCCCGACGTACTCCACGGCCGAAGCGGCCGCCGTGGCCACGAGCAGGCTGGTCGGGTCGGCCATGCCCACGTCCTCGCTGGCCAGGATGACCAGGCGTCGGGCCACGAAGCGGGGGTCCTCGCCCGAGCTGAGCATCCGGGCCAGCCAGTACAGGCCGGCATCGGGGTCGCTGCCCCGGATGCTCTTGATGAAGGCGCTGACCACGTCGTAGTGGTCGTCGCGCCCATAGGTGAGCGCCCGGGTGGTGCGGCCCCGCTCCACCGCTTCCACCGTCACCCGCCGGTCGGGGCCGGCGACGGCCACGGCAACCTCGAGCGTGGTGAGCAGGGCCCGGCCGTCGCCGTCCACCAGGTCGACCAGGAAGACGGCGGCGTCGTCGTCGATCGTCGCCTCCTCGGCCTCCAGGCCCCGCCGCAGAAGCACGGCCAGTGCCTCGGCGTGCAGGGGCTCCAGGCGGAACAGGGTCGACCGGCTGAGCAGGGGCCCGTTCACCTCGAAGAACGGGTTCTCGGTCGTCGCCCCGATCAGGGTGATCGTGCCGTCCTCGACGCTCGGGAGCAGGGCGTCTTGCTGGGCCTTGTTGAACCGGTGCACCTCGTCGAGGAAAAGGATGGTGTCGGCGCCGTGCTCGGCCAGGCGCCGCCTAGCCCGCTCGGCGATCTCCCGCACGTCCTTCACCCCGGCGCTCACCGCGCTCAGCGGCTCGAAGGAGGCGCCCACCGCGTCGGCCAACAGACGGGCGATGGTGGTCTTGCCCGTCCCGGCCGGCCCCCACAGGATCACGCTTCCCAGGCGGCGAGCCTCGACCAGCGCCCGCAGGGCGCCCTCGGGCCCCAGGAGGTGGTCCTGTCCCACCACCTGATCAAGGCTGGTGGGCCGCAGCCGACTGGCCAGAGGCCCCCTCGCCTTCAGCCGGTCAGCCAGGCCGGCCTCGAACAGGTCCACCCCAAGAGCCTATGACCGGCCACCGTCGCCCCCCCAATGCCGAACTGTCGGGAGAAGCTGTGCGCTGAGCGACAGGTACTCCCGACAGAAGCGGGGGGTCAGGTCGGTGGAGGCAGGGGGCGGAGGCCGTAGATCTCGAGGTCCCTGGCGGCGACGGGGGTCGGCGCGCCGGTGAGGGGATCGGTTCCCGACTGGGTCTTCGGGAAGGCGATGACCTCGCGGATGTTCTCCTCGCCGGCCAGCAGCGCCACTAGGCGGTCGATGCCAAAGGCGAAGCCGGCGTGGGGCGGAGCGCCGTAGCGGAAGGCGTCGAGCAGGAAGCCGAACTTCTGCTGGGCCTCGTCGGCCTCTATGCCGAGGACCCTGAACACCTGCTGCTGCACATCGGCCCGGTGGATGCGCACGCTCCCCGAGCCCAGCTCCCATCCGTTCAGCACCAGGTCGTAGGCCTGCGAGCGCACGGCCAACGGGTCGGTGTCGAGCAGGTCGAGGTCCTCCTGGTGCGGCATGGTGAACGGGTGGTGGGCCGACATCGGCCGGCCGGCGTCGTCGACCCCGTCGAACAGGGGGAAGTCCACCACCCACACCGCCTGGAGGCCGCCCTCGTTCACCGGCGGCCGGCCGACCTCCAGCCGGAGCAGTCCCAGCACCTTGTTGACGACCGGCCGCTCGTCGGCCACGAACAGCAGGAGGTCACCGGGCTCGCCGGGCAGGCCGGCCCGCTCCTCGTCGCTCAGGAACTTGAGGATGGGCCCTTCGAGGGCGCCGTCGCCAGCGCCGCGCTTCAGCCAGGCCAGGCCCTTGGCCCCGAACGACCGGGCCAGCTCGGTGAGAGCGTCGGTGCGGCCCCGGCCGAGGGCAGCGCCGCCCGGCACGACGATGGCCTTGACGCACGGGACCCGGAAGGCGTTGAAACCGGTCGAGGCGAACAGGGGGGTCAGCTCGATCAGCTCCATGGCGAAGCGCACGTCGGGCTTGTCGGACCCGTAGCGCTCCTGGGCGTCGTGCCAGGTCAGCCGGCCGATCTCGCCCAGGTCCTGGCCGTCGGCGGCCGCCGCCATGCGCACGGCGTACGAGATGGCCTGCAGCACGTCCTCCTGCGAGCCGAAGCTCATCTCGGCGTCGAGCTGGGTGAACTCGAGCTGGCGGTCGGCCCGCAGGTCCTCGTCACGCATGCAGCGGGCGATCTGGTAGTAGCGGTCGGCGCCTCCGACCATCGACAGCTGCTTGAACAGCTGGGGCGACTGGGGCAGGGCGTAGAACGACCCCGGCTTCAGGCGGGACGGCACCAGGAAGTCACGGGCACCCTCGGGGGTGGACGCCATCAGCATCGGCGTCTCGATCTCGAGGAAGCCCTGGGCCTGCATGGCCTCCCGGATGGCGGTGTTCACCGCGGCGCGCATCCGCAGGTTGCGCTGCATGCGATCGCGCCGCAGGTCCACGTAGCGGTACCTAAGGCGGATGACCTCGTCGGTGGCCGGCCCGTGCTCGTCGATTGAGAACGGCGGCGTCTCGGCCTCCGAGAGCACCGTGACCGTGCAGTCGCGGACCTCCACCTCGCCGGTGGCCAGTGCGGGGTTCACCGTCGCCTCCCGGCGACTCTCGACCGTGCCGCGGACGTGGACGACGAACTCGGGACGGAGGTCCGGCGCCTCAAGGACCGGCTGGTGGCCGGAGGCCTCGCTGCTGTCAGCCGTTCCCGGGCCGTTGCGGACGACGCACTGCACGACGCCGGTGTGGTCCCGCAGGTCGACGAAGGCCAGGCGTTCGCCGTGCTCGCGCCGGTGGGCCACCCAGCCGCACAGCTCGACCTGGCGCCCGACGTCCTTCGCCGTCAACGAGCCGCAATGGTCGCTGCGCATCTCGGTGTTCGGCCCGAGCGGTCCCTGCCGGCCGGCGTCGATCTCAGCCTCAGCCATGGACGATCCTCCCGACCTCGGCGACCAGGCCGGCCCTGGGCACCGTGGCCTCGGTGCGGGCGGCCAGGTCCTTCACCTTCACGACCCCTTCGGCGAGCTCGGCCGGGCCGGCCATGACGGCGACCTGAGCGCCCCGCCGCTCGGCCAGCTGCAGCTGGGCCCCCACCTTCCTGGAGTCGGGGTGCACCTCGGCGCCGATGCCGGCCCGGCGCACCTCGGCGGCCAAGCCGTGGAGGTCGGCCAGCGCCACCCCCTCGAAGCGCACGAACATCACCGGCGCCCCGACGGGCTCGGAGCCGACAAGGTCCAGCTCCTCCATGGCCGCCAGGAGCCGGTCGAGCCCCAGGCTGGCCCCCACCCCGGGCAGGGCCTGGCTGGTGTAGAGGCCGGCGAGGTCGTCGTAGCGGCCGCCCGAGCAGACGCTGCCGATGGTCGGCAGGTCGTCCAGGAACGTCTCATAGACCGTCCCGGTGTAGTAGTCGAGGCCCCGGCTGATCGACAGGTCGACGCTCAGGCGCCCCTCGGGTATCCCAACGGCGTCGGCCACCGAGAACAGCTGGCGCAGGCGGTCCAGCCCGGCCGCCACCCGTTCGGACGATCCGAACCGCCCGGCCACCGAATCAAGGTCGCCGCCGGCCACCTCCAGCACGTCGGCCGCCTGGGCGACGGTGAGACCAACCTTGTCGACCAGCTCGTCGCGCACGACGTCGGGACCCTGCCTGGCCAGCTTGTCAACGGCGCGGAGCACCCCCGGCGCCCGGTCGCCGACGCCGAGCAGGTCGAGGACGCCACCGAGGACGTGCCGGTCGCTGATCCTCACCGAGAACCGCTCGAAGCCGAGGGCGACCAGCAGGTCGTGGATGACCAGTGCCACCTCGACATCGGCGGCCGACGAGGTGGTTCCGATGGTGTCGAAGTCGCACTGCAGGAACTCGCGGTAGCGCCCGGCCTGGGTGTTCTCGCCCCGCCAGACCGGCCCGACGTGGTAGCGCTTGAACGGCGTACCCAGCTCCTGCACGTGCATGGCGGCGAAGCGGGCGAAGGGGACGGTGAGGTCGAAGCGCAGGGCGACGTCACGGCCCCCGTTGTCGACGAAGCGGTACAGCTGCCGGGCGATCTCGGCCCCCGGGTCGACCTTGGCCAGCAGCACCTCGGCCAGCTCCAGCGCCGGGGTGTCGATGGGGGCGAAGCCGTAGGAGCGGTAGACCGCCCTCGCCACCCCGACCATCCGCTCCCGCACCAGCGCCAGCCGGGGTGGGAAGTCCCGGAACCCCTTCAGGGTCCGCGGCTTGATGGCAGGCATGGCCCGCCGACGGTAGCGGAGGGGCCGTCAGGACTTGGCGGCCTCGCCCTTGCCGGGCAGCAGGCGGTAGGCGTCGTAGACCGAGTCGACGCGGCGCATGGCGGCGACGACGTGCTCGAGGTGCTCGGGGTCGGCCAGCTCGAACTCGAACCGCATCTTCGACACCCGGTCCGAGCCGGTGTGACTGGAGGAGTTGATGATGTTCACGTGGTGCTCGGACAGGACCCGGCTCACCTCGCTCAGCAGCCGGCTGCGGTCCAGCGCCTTCACCTCGATGGCGGCCACGAAGCTGCCCTGGCGCTGGTCGTCCCACTCGACCTCGATCATCCGCCCCTCGCTGCTCTGCAGGGCGGCGGTGTTGCGGCAATCGGCCCGATGCACGCTGACGCCCCGCCCCCGGGTGACGAAGCCGATGATCTCGTCCCCCGGCACCGGCGTGCAGCAGCGGGACAGCCGCACCATGAGGTCGTCCATGCCCTCGACGTGCACGCCCACCTGGGGGCGGCCCGAACCCGGGCGCCGGGCCTGGCGGGCCGTCGAGGCCAGCTGGACCTCGGCCTCGGGGCCCCGCAGCTCCTTCTCGAGGCGCTGGACCACCGAGGCGGCCGAGACGTGGCCCTCGCCGATGGCCACGTGCAGGGACTCGAGGTCGGTGTGGTTCATCGACTGCGCCAGCTTCAGCATCTCGGGCGAGCTCTGCAGCTTCTGCACCGGCAGGCCGGCCTTGCGCAACGCCTTGATCATCTCCTCGCGGCCGCTGTCGATGGCGTCATCCCGACGCTCCCGGGAGAACCACTGGCGGATCTTGGTGCGGGCCCGGGCCGTCGCCACAAACCCGAGCCAGTCACGTGACGGCGCCGCCGTCGGCACCTTGGCCGTCACCACCTCGACGGTGTCCCCCGAGGCGAGCTGGGTGTCGAGGGGCATGAGGCGGCCGTTGACCCGAGCGCCGATGCAGCGGTGCCCGACGTCGGTGTGGACGTTGTAGGCGAAGTCGACCGGGGTGGCCCCGGTGGGCAGGGTCTGGACGTCGCCGCGGGGCGTGAAGACGTACACCTCGTCCTGTTCCAGGTCGAGCTTCAGCGACTCCAGGAACTCGGCCGGGTCCTCGGCCCCGAGGTCGATGTCGCCGATGCGCGACATCCAGGCCACCTGCGCCCCCGACGGACGGGCCGGGCGGCCGTCCCGGCCATCGCCCCGCTCACGCGAGCCGTTCCGCCCCTCTTTGTAGACCCAGTGGGCGGCGATGCCGTACTCGGCCCACCGGTGCATCTCCCTGGTCCGGATCTGCACCTCGAGGGGCTTGCCTCCAGGACCCAACACCGTGGTGTGCAGCGACCGGTAGAGGTTGAACTTGGGCATCGAGATGTAGTCCTTGATGCGGCCCTGGACCGGCGAGAAGCTGCCGTGGATGCAGCCGAGGGCGGCGTAGCAGTCGCTCTCGCGCTCCACCACCACCCGGATGCCGACGAGGTCGAAGATGTCGTCGAACTCCCGGCCCTTGCCCACCATCTTCTCGTAGATGGCCCAGTGGTGCTTGGGCCGACCCGTCACCTCGCCCTGGATCTTCAGCGTCTCGAGGCGGTCCTGCACCTGCTCCAGCACCTGGGCCAGGTAGATCTCGCGCTCGGGTGCCCGGGTCGCCACCATCTGCTCGATCTCGGCGTAGCGCCTCGGGTGCAGGGTGGCGAAGGAGAGATCCTCAAGCTGCCACCGGACGTCCTGGACCCCGAGGCGGTGGGCCAGCGGAGCGTATATGTCGAGGGTCTCCTGGGCGATCCGGAGCTGCTTCGTCTCCTCCATCGCGGCGATCGTCCGCATGTTGTGGAGCCGGTCGGCCAGCTTGATGAGCAGGACGCGGCCGTCCTTGGCCATGGCGATCAGCATCTTGCGGACGGTGGCCGCCTGCTGCGCCTCCTTCGATGCGAACTTGACCCGGTCCAGCTTGGTGACGCCGTCGACGATCTGGGCCACCGGGGCCCCGAACCCGGCCTCGATGTCCTCGAGGGTGGCCGAGGTGTCCTCGACGGCGTCGTGGAGGAGGGCGGCCGCCAGGGTGATGTCGTCGAGGCCCAGCTTGGCCAGGATCGTGGCCACCGCCAGCGGGTGGGTGATGTACGGCTCGCCCGTCTTGCGCAGCTGGCCCAGGTGCGCAAGCTCGGCGGCACGGTAGGCCCTGGTGACAAGCGAGGTGTCAGCTCGCGGGCGGCGGGCGCGGTACTCGGCCAGCAACGGACCCAAGGCGTCGTCGGCCACCGCGGCCTGGCTGCGTCGCCAGGGCAGCACCGTCGCCATGGCCAGAGGCTACCGGCCGGCCCGGGTCGGGCTGGCGACGGTGGCGCGTCCCCGACGCCGGATCGAAACGACCGGATAAGCGACGGCGGACGGGGCGGACCCGGCTCACCGGTGGCCGGTGCCGACCCTTCAACAGGTTCAGTAGGTCAGAAGCGACGTCAGAGCACGACCCGGCAACGCCGCCCGGCCATCGAGGAAGCCGAGCTCGATGAGAAAGGCCAAGCCGACCACCTCGGCCCCGAGCGCCTCGGCCAGCCGGACGGCAGCGGCGGCGGTGCCACCAGTGGCCAGGACGTCGTCGACGATCAGGACACGTTCGCCGGGGGTCACGGCGTCGCGGTGGACCTCGAGGACGTCGACCCCGTACTCCAGGGCGTACTCGGCCTTCTCCACCTGGCCAGGCAGCTTGCCGACCTTGCGGACCGGGACGAACCCGGCCCCGAGCACCAGGGCGACCGGCGCCGCGAAGATGAACCCGCGAGCCTCGACCCCGAGCACCTTGGTGACGCCGGCCCCGGCGCTGGGGCCGGCCAGGCCGTCGATCGCAGCACGCAGGAGGTCGGCGTCGCCGAGCAACGGGGTGATGTCCTTGAAGGTCACCCCCACCTTCGGGAAGTCGGCGACGTCGCGGATGCCGGCGACGAGGCGCTGCGCCAGCGCCGTCACCGCTTGGGGCGCTTGCCCTTCTTGTACGCCGGCGGGGGCGGACGCCGGCCCTTGGCCGACGACACCTTCGCCTTTGGCGACACCTTGCCGGCGCTTCGGGCGCCCTGGCCCACCGGCTCGACCCCGGCCGTCTCGATCCCGGCCATCTCAAGGCCGGCCATCTCAAGCCCGGCCGACTCGACCCCGGCCGACTCGACCCCGGCCGACTCGACGGCGTCGCCTGCCGGCTCGTCGCCCCTGTCAGCCAGGTCGGCGGCGGTCGAGCCGAGGAGCGTCGAGCGGCCTCCGGGCTTCAGCACCGAGGCGGACCCGCCGGCCGGCCTGGCTGGCGAGCCGGCCGGCCGCTTCTTCCCACCGCCCGCCATGCCGGCGCTGACCCGGGCGGGCACCGCCTTGGCCCTGCTGGTCGTCGCGCTGCCCGACAGGCCGGCCCGGGCCGCCCCGGCGGCGGTGAGGAGGCCGAGGCCGGCGCCGCCCCGCTGGTCCAGGCGGACCCGCAGCTGGCGGTACCGGGGCTCGCGCTCCTTCAGCCAGGACAGCAGGGGCGAGGCGATGAAGATCGACGAGTAGGCGCCGGTGACCAGCCCGATGAACAGGGCCATGCCGAAGTCGCGTAGCGTGGTGGCACCGAGGATGAACGTCCCGATGACCAGGACCGACAGGATCGGCAGGATGGCCACCAGCGAGGTGTTCAACGACCGCATCAGCGTCTGGTTCATCGACAGGTTCACAACGTCGGAGTAGGTGGCCCGCCCGGTGGAGGCCAGAGCCTTGGCGTTCTCGTCGACTCGGTCGAACACCACAACGGTGTCGTACAGGGAATAGCCGAGGATGGTCAGGAACGCGACGACCGAAGCCGGCGTGACCTCGAGGCCCGACAGTGCGTAGATCCCGATGGTGACCAGGATGTCGTGGACAACGGCGGCGATGGCGGCCGCGGCCATGCGCCACTCGAACCGCACCGCCAGGTAGAGGGTGATGACCACGAAGAACACGATGAGGGCGTTGCGGGCCTTGTTCGTGATCTCGTTGCCCCAGGACGGGCCGACCACGGTGGTGCTGACCGGCTTGCCCGGAGCCAGGACGGCCAGCTGGTCGCGCACCTTGGTGCTGGCCGCCTCGCGGGCGACGGCGTCCTTGCCCACCACCTTGGCCTGGGCCCGGACGAATGGCTGGCCGCTGGTCGGGGAGTAGCGCTGCACCTTGGCGTCGGGGAAGCCGGCGGCACCCATCACGTCTTGGACCTGGCGGACGCTGACGTCGGCCGGGACGTCCCACGAGGTGCCGCCCCGGAACTCGATGCCGAAGTTCAGGCCCTGCACCAGCAGGGCGATCAGCCCGATCCCGATGATGGCGGCCGAGAGGATCAGCCCGCGGCGCTGGCGCCCGATGAAGTCGATCCTGGTCTCGCCGTTGTACAGCCGGCTGCCCAGGCCGGGCCGGTGATCGAGGGCGACCGCGCCCGCGCCCGTGTCGCTCATGTCGCGGCCTCGGCCACCGGGGTCCGTCGTCCCGAGAGGCTGCGGTTGAGCCCGAAGAACCGGGCTTCGGTGAAGAACCGGCTGCGGCCCAGCAGTGCAACCATCGGCCGGGTGAAGAACCAGGCGATGGCGACGTCGAGGGCGGTGGACAGGGCCAGGGTCAGGGCGAAGCCGCGCACCGGCCCGACGGTGAGGAAGTACAAGATGGCGGCACCGATGAACGAGGTGCCGTCGGCCACCAGGATCGTGCGCCACGCCCGGTTGAACGAGCGTCCCACCGACGCCTTGACGCTGCGACCGCTGCGCAGATCATCTTTGAGGCGCTCGAAGTACACGATGTACGAATCGACCGTCACCCCCACGGACACGATGACTCCCGTGGCGCCCGCCAGGCTCAGGGCCAGGCCGCTGCTCTTCGAGAGGTAGGTGAGGATCGAGTAGAGCAGCGCCCCGCTGACGCACAAGCCCAGCATGACAACGACGCCGAGGGCTCGGTAATAGAGCACCATGTAGATCAGGACCAGGCCGAGGCCGACGGCACCGGCGACCAGGCCGGCCTGCAGCGACTCTTTGCCCAGGCTGGCCGACACCGCCTCGCTGCGCTCCTTGGTGAACTCGACCGGCAGCGAGCCGTAGCGCAGGACCAGGGCCAGGTCCTTGGCCTCCCGCTCGCTGAACGTCCCGGATATCTCGCCCGTGCCGTTGAACTTGTCGGTGTTGATGCTGGGCGCCGACTTGACCACGCCGTCCAGGACGATGCCGAGGCTGCCGGTGGGGCACACCGCCGGGTCGGGCTTGGGGTAGCACTTGGCGGCGATGCCGTCGAAGATGCCGGCGCCCTTGCCGGTGAGCTGGAACGAGACCTTCCAGTCGCCGCTGGTCTGGGGTGCCACGGCCTTGGCCGTGGCCACGATCGTGCCGTCGGCCAGCGCCGGCCCGAGCTCGAAGATGGCGTCCCGGCTGCCCTGCCTGCCGGGCAGGACGACCTTGGCCTCCGGCTTGTCACCCTCACGGGGCGTGACCGGAACAGGATCGGGCTGGCCGGCCGCCGGCTTGGGCTGGGTGCTGATCACGGGCCGGAACCGCAGCTGGGCGGTCTGGCCGACCAGGGCCAGCACCCGGTCGGTGTCCTTCACGCCCGGAAGCTGGATGACGACGTTGCTGCCCTGGCGGGTGATGTCGGGCTCGGCCACGCCGACGCCGTCGACCCGCTGGCGGATGATCGAGATGGCCTGGTCGATCGTCTCACTGCTGGCCTTGGCCCCCTTCACCGGGGCGAGCACCACCGAGGCGCCGCCCTGGAGGTCGAGGCCGAGCAAGGGCTTGGAGTGGGTGGCGAGCACCGCCGCCAGCCCGCCGACGGCGAGCAGCAGGATGAAGGCTAGCGAGAGCAGGTTGTTGCGCTTCATGGGGGCGCGGGAACCCTACAACAAGGTCCTCGCCCGGTTCTGTCGGGAGTAGGTGTCGCTCAGCGTGGGGGTTCTCCCGACAGAACGGGGGGTCAGAAGAGACGGGGGCTGTCGGCCGGCGACGGTGGGGTGAGGCCGAGGTGGGCCCAGGCCGCGGGGGTGGCCATGCGACCCCGGGGAGTGCGCACGAGCAGGCCCTGGACGAGCAGGAACGGCTCGTAGACCTCCTCGACGGTGTCCGCCTCCTCGCCCACGCTGACCGCCACGGTGCTGAGGCCGACGGGCCCGCCGCCGAAGAGCCGGCACAGGGCGCCGAGGATGGCCCGGTCCACCTTGTCGAGGCCGAGCTCGTCGACCTCGAGCCAGGCCAGGGCCTCGGCGGCCACGGTCACGTCGATCACGCCGCCGGCCCGCACCTCGGCGTAGTCGCGCACCCGGCGCAGCAGGCGGTTGGCGATGCGCGGGGTGCCCCGGCTGCGGCGGGCGATCTCAAAGGCGCCGCTGGCGTCGAGATCGACGCCGAAGATCCCGGCCGCCCGGGTGACGATCAGCTCCAGGTCGGCGACCGGGTAGTGGTCGAGGCGGGCCACCAACCCGAACCGGTCACGGAGCGGGCCGGTGATGAGACCGGTGCGGGTGGTCGCCGCCACCAGGCTGAAGCGGGGCAGGTCGAGGCGGATCGAGCGGGCCGACGGCCCCTTGCCGAGGACGATGTCGATGGCGTAGTCCTCCATCGCCGGGTACAGCACCTCCTCGACGTCACGTGGCAGCCGGTGGATCTCGTCGACGAAGAGCACGTCGCCGTCGTTGAGGTCGGTGAGGATGGCGGCCACGTCACCGGCCCGGGTCAGCGCCGGGCCGGAGGTGATGCGCAGCGCCGAGCCCATCTCGGCGGCGATGATCCCCGACAGGGTGGTCTTGCCCAGACCCGGCGGCCCGGCGAACAGAACGTGGTCGGCGGCCTCGCCCCGTCGCCGGGCCGCTTCCAGCAGAACGCCCAGGTGCTCCTTCAGGGTCGCCTGGCCCACGAAGTCGGCCAGGCGGCGGGGGCGCAGGCTGGTCTCCTCATGCACCTCGACCGGGTCTGCCACCGGGTCTACGGGACGCTGCGGTGCCGGCTCGTCGGGCGGGCCTGCGATGACCTCGGTGCGCGGCATCAGCGGGCCACCGCCAGGGTGCGCAGCGCCCGCCGGAGAAGGACGTCGACCTCACCTGCCTCGGGCAGCCCCCGCAGCGTCTCACGCACCTCGTCGGGGCCGTAGCCGAGACCGACCAGGGCGGCCCTCACCTCGGCGTGGGCATCTGCGGCGCCCGCCCCGCCCCCGTCCAGAACCCGCAGCCCCGGGCCGTCAGCGTCGACGTCGATGTCGAGCCGGCCCTGCAGCTCGAGGAGGAGCTTGGCCGCCGTCTTCTTGCCGATGCCCGGCACCAGGCAGAGAGCCTCGGTGTCGTCGGTGCGGGCGATGCGGCGCAGAGCCACAGGCGAGTGGGTGGCGAGGATGGCCAGCGCCACCGCCGGGCCGATGCCGGGCGCCCCGAGCAGCGCCTCGAACACCTGGCGCTCGTCGCGGGTGGCGAAGCCGTAGAGGGTGATGGCGTCTTCGCGGACGTGGGTGTGCACGTGGACGAAGGCGGCGCCCCCAAGGTCGCCCAGGCCCCCGAGGGCGCTGGCGGCCACGATCACCCGGTAGCCCACCCCGGCCACCTCGATGGTGACCTCTGCTCCCGGGCCGCTGCGGGCCGGCTGGCGGTCGAGGAGGGTGCCGCGAAGCGAGCCGATCACGGCACCACCCGGTGGTCGGCGCTGGCGGCGGCCAGGGCGGGGATGCGGCCGAGGGCCAGGTGGGTGAGGGCCAGGGCGAGGGCGTCGGCGGCGTCGGCCGGCTTGGGGGCCGAGGCCAGCCCGAGCAGGGTGGCCACCATCCGCTGCACCTGCTTCTTGTCGGCCCCACCGTGGCCGGCGACGGCCAGCTTCACCTCGTTCGGGCTGTAGGTGAACACCGCACACCCGGCCCGGGAGGCGAGAGCCAGGGCCAGCCCGCTGGCCTGCCCGGTGGCCATGGCCGTGCGGGCGTTAGCGCTGAACAGCACCCGCTCGACCACCACCACCTCAGGCTGGAGGTCGGCCAGCAGGGCCCCCAGCTCAGCGTGCAGGCTGGCCAGCCGCTCCGGCAGTGGCGCGGACGCAAGCGTGGTGAGCACCCCGGCGGCGGTGGCCCGGACCTGAACCCCCGGCCCGCGCTCGACGCACCCGTAGCCGCAGCGGGTCACCCCGGGATCGATGCCAAGCACGAACATGCGTTCGCCGAGGTTAGCGGGCCGTGCTGCCACACCGGTGGACGGTCCAGAACGGGGACCACCGGCCCTGTCTGTGCCGGCTGGGGGCTAGAGGGCGGCCCTGACCGCAGCCACGAGCTCATCGGTCTTGCGGAAGGTGAGGCCGGCGGCGGAGCGGTGGCAGTAGCGGACGATGCCCTGGCGGTCGACGACGAACACGCTGCGGCGGGGGAAGCCGAGCGGGCCCAGGCACCCGTAGGCCTTGAACGTCGCCTTGGCCTCATCGGCCAGCAGCGGGAACCCGAAGCCGTGCTTGGCGCTGAAGCCGTCGTGGCTGTGCACCGACTGCGGGCTGATGCCCCACAGGGCGGCGCCGAGCTCGGCGAACTGGGCGAGGTCCTGGTTGTAGGACTTGAGCTGGGCCGTGCACACCGGGGTGTCGTCGCCCGGGTAGAAGACCAGGACCACGGGCTTACCGCGTTGGTCAGCCAGGCAGACCTTGCCGCCGCTGCCGTCGAGGCAGAAGTCGGGAGCCGGGTCGCCGACCCCGGGGCCGGCCATCAGCTCACCGCCATCTGGATGACCTCGTCGCTGGCGTCGAAGTTGGCGTAGACGTTCTGGACGTCGTCATGGTCCTCCAGCGCGTCGATCAGGCGCAGGACCTTGCGCACAGCCTCCTCGTCCGCCAGCGGCACCGTCGTGCTGGGTTGGAAGATCAGGTCGCCCGACTCGATCGGCAGTCCGGCGGCTTCCAGGGCGGTCCGCACGACGTGGAAGTCGGTGGGCGGCGTCAGCACCTGCCAGGTCTCCCCCAGGTCGACGACGTCGTCGGCGCCGGCCTCGGCCGCCACCAGGAACACCTCGTCCTCGGTGCCGGCCGACTTCGGCAGCAGGATCGAGCCCTTCCGGTCGAACTGCCACGAGACCGCTCCCGGCTCGGCGGTGTTCCCCCCGCTCTTGGAAAAGATGTTGCGCACCTCGGCCCCGGTGCGGTTCCGGTTGTCCGAGAGCGTCTCCACGTAGATGGCCACCCCGCATGGGGCGTAGCCCTCATAGGCGATGGCCTCGTACTTGACGCCCTCCATGTCGCCCGTCCCACGCTTAACCGCGTGGGTGATGGTGTCGACGGGCACCGACGCCTGCTTGGCCTTGGTGACCGCGGTGCGCAGGGTGGGGTTGCCCTCGATGTCGCCGCCGCCTTCGCGGGCCGACACCTCGATCTGTCGGATCAGCTTGGCGAACAGCTTGCTGCGCACCTTGTCCTTGGCGGCCTTCTGGTGCTTGGTCGTCGCCCATTTCGAGTGGCCGGACATCTCTAGACCTCCGTGTGGTCAGGCTGGGGGATCAGGTTCAGAAACAGATCGTGCAGGCGCAGGTCACCCGCCAGCTCGGGGTGGAAGGCGCACGCCAGCACGTGGCCCTGGCGGGCGACGACGGGCTGACCGTCGACCTCGGCCAGGACCTCGACGCCGGGGCCGGCCCGCTCGACCACCGGCGCCCGGATGAACACCGCGTGCAGCGGTCCGCCGTCGACGCCGGCGACATCCAGGTCCGCCTCGAAGGAGGCGGCCTGGGACCCGAAGCCGTTGCGCCGAACAACAAGGTCGATGGCGCCGAGGCTCGTCTGGTCGGCCCGGCCGTCGAGCACCTCTCGGGCCAGCAGAATCAGGCCGGCGCACGTCCCGAAGGCCGCCATCCCCGCCGCCAGTCGCTCCTCGAGCGGCCGGCGCAGGCCGGATGAGGCCAGCAGGATGGTCAGGGCCGTCGACTCACCGCCGGGCAGGACGAGCGCGTCGACCCGCTCCAGCTCAGCGGGGGTGCGCACCTCGACCGCACCCGCTCCGAGCAGGCGCAGCGCAGCCATGTGCTCGGACACCTCGCCCTGCAGGGCGAGCACGCCGACGGCGGGGGCGGGCATCGGCTGGTGGCCTCGCGGTCATCTCGCCCTACCAGCCCCGCTCGGCCAGGCGCTGGTCGAGGGTGGCCATCTCGGCGCCCTTCATGGCGACGCCGAGGCCGCGGCTGACCTTGGCGATGATCTGCGGGTCGCGGTGGTGGGCCGTGGCCTCGACTATGGCCCGCCCGAACCGTGACGGGTCCTCGGACTTGAAGATGCCCGAGCCGACGAAGACGGCCTGGGCACCGAGCTGCATGGCGAGGGCGGCATCGGAGGGGGTGGCGATCCCGCCAGCGCAGAACAGCGGCACCGGCAGCTGGCCGGCGGAGCGCACCTCCTGCACCAGCTCGATCGGCGCCTGCAGGCGCTTGGCCCAGGCGTAGGCCTCGGCGTCGTCGGCCGAGGTGAGCGCCCGGATGTCCCCGAGGATGGAGCGGAGGTGGCGGACGGCCTCGACGATGTTGCCGGTGCCGGCCTCGCCCTTGGAGCGGATCATGGCGGCGCCTTCGCTGATGCGGCGAAGCGCCTCGCCCAGGTTCGTCGCCCCGCACACAAAGGGGATGGTGAAGGGCCACTTGTCGACGTGGTTGGCCTCGTCAGCGGGCGTCAGCACCTCGGACTCGTCGATGAAGTCGACGGCGAGCGACTGGAGCACCTGCGCCTCGACGAAGTGGCCGATCCGGCACTTGGCCATCACCGGGATGCTCACGGTGGCCCTGATCGCCTCGACCAGCGCCGGGTCGCTCATCCGGGACACCCCTCCGTCGCGGCGGATGTCGGCGGGCACCCGCTCCAGGGCCATGACGGCCACGGCTCCGGCGTCCTCGGCCACCTTGGCCTGCTCGGCGTTGACGACGTCCATGATCACCCCGCCCCGCAGCATCTCGGCGAGGCCCCGCTTCACCCGGTCGGTGCCGACGGTCCGCGGGCTCTGCGTCATCGGCCCGTCCGCATCAACCTGTCTGCGATCACCCGGTCACCCATCGGCTCCGAAGCGTACGGCCCGAGGGCCCCCTAGCGCACCCCGGTTGGGGCGCCGACCGGAGCGAGGGAGACCCAGGTCGGGCCGGGCTGGAGCAGGAGGGGTTGGCCGCTGCCATCGACGTAACGGGTCACCGAGCCGGCATCGGCCTTGCTCCACCGGCCCTTGGCCAGCGCCGGCCCCGACAGCACCCACACCTCGCCGTCGCCCACGACCTCCGCCTCGGGCGAGATCGTGCCGCTGGCGTCTCGGACCACGGTGTTGTGGTAGCGGCAGAACTGGAGCAGCACGTTTGGGAAGCTCAGCCGGGCACCGGCTTCCATGACGTGCGGCGTGCCGTTGGTGGTGCGCAGCCAACGGCGCGAGGCGTCGTCGTAGCTCCAGCCGATCGTCGTGCGCTCGCCCAGGGTGGCCGTGAGCTCGCGGGCCGGGGCCGCTCCGCCGCCGAGGGGCTGGCCGGTCGGACGGTAGGAGAAGAAGGGCGGTGGCACCTCGTTGCGCTTCACCGGGTTGCGGTATATCTCGCCGGTCGAGGTGTACAGGTTGTAGGGCGAGCTGCGCTCACGGCGGCGGTGCAGCAGGACCGGCCGGGTGTCCTCGGTGATCAGGCCCACCGGAGCCTTCTGGATGATGGCGTTGAAGATGTCGTTGCCGCCGGAGTAGACGAAGTAGCCGCGCAGCGGAGTGACCAGGAGGGCATCCTCGGCCCTGACCGACCGCACCGGGCCGACCAGGCCGGCGTCGTTCGAGTTGAACACCACAGCGAAGCGGACGACACCGCCCTCCACGACCTCCTCGATGACCAGGTCGGCCAGGTCCATCCCGCTCTGGGGCCGGGCCGGGGGGGCGTTGTCGATCTTGAAGGTGATAGCGGGGCGGCCGGCCCGGGCCGGGTCGAGGGGCAGGCCGGTGAGCGGGAAGGTGGGGGGCGGCGGGGGTGCGGTCGTCGGCGCCGCCCCGGTCGAGGTAGGCGGTGCGGCGGCGGGTTGCGGCTTGGACTTCTTCGAGCAGGCGGCAAGGAGGGCGGCACCGCCGAGGATGGCCAGGGCGTCCCGGCGGCTGGTGTTCACAGGAGCTCGCGCATCGTGTCGAGGCGGAGCGCCAGCTGCTGCCTGCGGCCCGGTGGGACGAACCACAGGGGGGCGAGGGCGGCCGAGGCGGAGACCTCGGGGCCGGCCGCGACGGCGTCCAAGGCGGCGAGCAGGCCGGGCGGGTAGCGCGTGATGGTGACGGCGGCGACGTCGGCTCCGCCACCGGCGGCGACGTCGACGGCCCTGGCGGCGAGCCGGCCGAGCGGAGGGACGAGCTGCCCGGCGGTGCCGAGGATGGCCACCGCGACGTCCCGACCCCGGGTGGTGCCGGCCCGGATGATCGAAAGCTGCTGGGCGATTACCGCCTCAAGCGCCAGACGGTCGAGGCGGTCGAGGAGCCCGGAGGTGACGACCAGGGTGGCCCGCCTCGGATCCGGCCCGGTGACGAGGGCGTTCGGGGCGGGGTCGTCGACCACGATCAGCGCCGGCTCGGGGATGCCGATGGCCACGGCGACCGACTCGACGAGGTTGGCCAGCCGGGCCGGCCGGGGGGCATCCAGCGGGGGCGGCGCCCCACCCGCCAGCCGCAGGACCACGGCACCCGAGCCCAGCCAGCCGGTGGCGGCGACAGCGGCCCACACGATCGCCAGAGCGGCCAGACCGGCCAGCGGGCCCAGCAGCAGCGACACGGTCAAGCCGACCACCGCCCCGACGGTCAGGCCGGCCGCAGCGACCACGGCGGCCCCGGAGAGGCTGGTTGGGCGCTCGCGCATGAGCGGTAGAGCGTACTGGCCTGCGCTCAGCGCCGAGCCGCCACCGCCCCGGTCCTGGCGGCCCGTCGCAGGAGCCATGGGGCTGTTCTGCCCGCTCGCTAGGTTGATGTCATCGTCAACATTGGCTCATCGGCGCCGCCCCCGACGTCGGCCGCCACCAGCGTCGGCGTAGATCTCCAGGTAGCGCTGGGCCAGGGTGTCCATCGAGAAGGCCTCGGCCCGCTCGGCTCCGGCGTCGGTCAGCCGGGTGCGGACGTTCGGGTCGGTGAGCACCGAGCCCAGAGCGGCGGCCAGGGCGTCGACGTCACCGGGCGGCACGAGCAGCGCATCGACGTCCGGGCGCACGACCCGGCGGTATCCAGGCAGGTCGCTGGCCACGATCGGGGTCTGAGCGGCCATGGCCTCGAGCAGGACAACGCCGAAGCTCTCCCCGCCGAGGGACGGGGCGCAGAAGACGTCTGCGCCGGCGAAGCGGGCCGCCACCTCGGCGTCGTTGACCCGGCCGAGCCACTCGATGCGGGGGTCGCCGGAAACCCGGTCGTGCAGCGCCGCCGTCTGGGGCCCCTCCCCCGCCACCCACAGTCGCACGTCGGGGCCGAGGGCGGGCATGGCCTTCAGCAGCACCTCCAGTCCCTTGCGGGGCTCGTGGCGGCCCAGGAAGAAGATCGTCGGGTGACCGCCGGTCGGAGCCGGTTCGGCTTTGGCGAACCGGTCGACCTCGATACCGTTGAAGACCACGAGGTACTCGCCTCCCAGCGCCTCCTGCGCCGTGCGCCGGGCGTCCTCGGAGACGGCGCAGCGCACCACCACCCGACGCACGGCTAAGCGGGTGACCGGCATGAAGGCTGAGTACGCGGAGCTGCGGCCGGCCCGGTGGAACGTGGCCACTATCGGGGCGTCCGCCACCACCAGGGCGGTCGCCGCCGGCCCGGGCACCAGCGGCTCGTGGATGTGGACGATGTCGAAGCCCTCGTCGCGCAGGGCCCGGACCGTGCGCAGCACGGCGGAGACGTCGGGGGCGATCGGGGCCACCGAGCCGTTGGCGGCGAGGGGTATGGAGCTGCCGAGCGGCACCACGCCCGGCTCGGGCGGCGGCCCGTCGCAAGGCCCCAGCACCCGCACGTCGTGGCCCTGCTTGCGCAGTGCCCGTCCGAGCCCGAGAACCTGAGCCTGCACCCCTCCGGGCAGGGTAAGGGAATACGGCGACACCTGGGCGATCCTCATGCCCCCACCGGCTCCCGGTCGCTCGGCCAGTTGGGCTGGAGCAGGTGCCACTGGTCTGGGGCGTGACGGATGAGGATCTCCAGCTCGTGCGCCAGGTCCTGGGTGACCCTGGCCACGTCGGCCCG
>JBBSHM010000039.1:0-22979 GCA_038253125.1 Acidimicrobiales bacterium | reverse complement strand
GCCGCCAGCCAGCCGGGGGAGCGGGTCCTCGGCCCGATCGACCGCCTGGCCCCCCAGGCCAAGCTCATGGGGCTCCTGGGGTTCCTCCTGATCACCGCCGTCACCTCGCCCGCCCGCCCCGGCGTCCTGGTCGCCCAGGGGGCCGTGGCCCTGAGCGTGGCTGCCGCCGCCGCTGTTGAGCCGCGGGCTCTGCTGCGCCGCCTCCTCCTCGACGCCCCGTTGCTCTTCCTTGCCGCCACCTACGCCTTCGCCGGCCACGGGCCCCGCACCAGCATCCTCGGGCTGTCCCTGTCAGCGGCCGGCCTGCGGGTCGGTCTCACCGTCCTCGGCAAGGCCACCATCGGGATCATCGCCGTCTCCGCCTTTGCCGCCACCACGACGGTCAGCGAGGTTGTGGCCGGCCTGCGCCGCCTCGGCCTCCCAAGATGGTTCTGCGAGCTAGTCGGCCTGTCGGCCCGCCAGGCCGCGGTCCTCGGCGCCGACGTCGAGAGGCTGCGGCTGGCCGCCGCCGTGCGCCTCGGCGGCCGTGGCCGCTGGGCCGAGTGGTCCGCCGTCGCCCGTACCCTCGGGACCTCGTTCGTCCGGGCCACCGAGCGGGTCGACCGGCTGGAGCTGGCCGCCCAGGCCCGAGGCGGCCCGAGCCTCGCCGCCGCCACGCTGCCCTCAGCCTCCGCCGCCTCCCAGCCCGGAGCCTCCGCCGCCTCCGCCACCACCTGGGCTCGGGTGGCGTTGCCCGCCCTCGGCGCCCTGGTCGCCCGGCTGCTCCTGTGATCGAAGACTCACCCGGTCCTCCCCGCTCTGGTGGGCCGCTCGGGCCCGGTGCTTCCCGCTCTCCGGGGCCGCTCGGGCCCGGTGCTTCCCGCTCTCCGGGGCCGCTCGGGCCCGGTGCTTCCCGCTCTCCGGGGCCGCTCGGGCCCGGGCCTCAGCCGGCGCTGCTGGTCGTCGGGCACGGCAGCCGAGACCCACGAGCGTCGGCCGAGATGGCCCAGGTGGCGGCGGCCGTCAGGAGCCTGCTGCCGGGCACTGCGGTCGCCGCCGGCTTCCTCGAGCTGGCCGAGCCCCACATCGACGCCGCCCTCGATGGCCTCGTCGCCGGCGGATCGGCCGACATCGTCGCCGTGCCCATGGTGCTGTTCGGCGCCGGTCACCTGAAGGACGACGGGCCGGCCCTGCTGGGGCGGGCCCGACGACGTCACCCGGCCGTGCGTTTCCGTCTGGCCCGCGACTTCGGGATCCACCCCTCTGTCCTGGCGATCGCCGAGGACCGGGCCCGCTCGGCCCTCGCCGACGGACGGTCGGAGCCGCGGGGGCCGGGGCCGTCGCCTCCCGAGGCCAACTCCGCCCTACCCGCCGCACGACCCGCCGCCGGCCGTGCCGCGGACCCTGCGGTCGGTGGTGGAGAGCCCGACCCCGACTCGGCGGTCGTGCTGGTGGGCCGCGGCTCGACCGATCCCGACGCCTGCGCCGACCTGGTGAAGCTGGGGCGCCTCCTCGAGGACGGCCGGCAGCTCGGGCCGGTGGTGGCCGCCTTTGCCGCCATGAGCCGTCCCGATGTCGAAGGGGCGCTGGAACGATCCCGCCGCCTGGGGGCCACAAGGATCGTGATGGTCCCCCTGTTCCTGTTCGCCGGGGTGCTGGTCGACCGGGTCGGCGAGCGGGCCCGGGCCTGGGCGGCGAAGCACCCCGACATCGAGGTTGTGGTGGCCGGCCACCTCGGAGCGGACCGTCGCCTCGCCGAGCTTGTCGTCGAGCGGCTCCGGGAGGCCACGGCCGGCGATGTCCGCATGAACTGCGACCTGTGCGTGTACCGGGTCCGCCTCCCCGGCTTCGAGGAGAAGGTCGGCACCCCTCTGTCCCTCTCACCGGTCGATCGCCGCACCCGCGGCTGGCGGGCCCGACGTGAGGCCAACCAGAGCGCGGAGCGTGCCGCCACCCGCCGGGAGCGGCCGCGACGGGGGCTCGGGCGCCGCGCCGGGATCCCCGAAGCCCCCGACCGCTCCGGGCCGGCCGTGAGGATCAGCGGGCTGTCGCACACCTTCCCCGACGGCACCCGGGCCCTGGCCGGGGTCGACCTCGTCGTCGAGCGGGGCGAGCGGGTGGCCATCCTCGGTCCCAACGGCAGCGGCAAGACCACCCTGGCCCTGCACCTCATCGGCGCCCTCGGCCAACCGACTGGAACCGTCACGGTCACCGGCCTCGACGTCGGCGCCGCCACCCTGGCCGAGGTGCGCCGCCGGGTCGGCCTGGTCTTCCAGGACCCCGACGACCAGCTGCTCATGCCGACCGTGGTCGCCGACGTGGCTTTTGGCCCGCGCAACCTGGGCCTGTCCGATGCCGAGGTTCAAGCCAGGACGGCCTCGGCCCTGGATGTCGTCGGGCTCACCGAGCTGGCCGACCGGGCCCCCCAGCACCTCAGCCTGGGCGAGCGGCGCCGGGCCGCGGTGGCCGGCGTGTTGGCCGTCCACCCCGAGGTGCTGATCCTCGACGAGCCCAGCGCCAACATGGATCCCTCGGCCCGCCGTGACCTGGTCGAGATCGTCAGCGGCCTCGACGTCACCACCCTCGTCGTCACCCACGACCTGTCGCTGGCCCTGGAGCTGTGCCCCCGGGCGGTGGTGCTCGACCGGGGCGTGGTCGCCGCCGACGGCCCCACCCGGCTCCTGTTCTCGAACCCCGGGCTGATGGCCGCCCACGGCCTGGACCTGCCTTACGGCATGGCCGTGCCTCCGGCGTGAGCAAGGCGGCAGCGTCCCCCCCATCCAACCCACCGGGCGGGGGAGGTCGCGGGTGGGCGGCGATCGGTAGCCTCAACCGGATGACCGACCTCCATGCTGTCGCCGCAGAGCTGCTGGCCAACGGGCGCGGGATCCTCGCCATCGACGAGACCCCCGGCACCATCGGGGGCCGCTTCGAGAAGCTGGGCATCGAGTCCACACCCGAGACCCGGGCCGCCTACCGCGAGCTGCTGATCACAACACCCGACCTCGGCAGCTGGATCGGCGGGGCCATCCTCCAGGACGAGACGTTCTCCCAGAAGACCTCGGCCGGCACCACCTTCCCAGAGGAGCTGGCCAAGCGGGGCATCGCCCCCGGCATCAAGGTCGACACCGGCGCCAAGCCGCTGGCCGGCCACCCCAACGAGACGGTGACCGAGGGCCTGGACGGCCTGCGTGACCGCCTGGCCGCCTACAAGGAGAAGGGTGCTGCCTTCGCCAAGTGGCGGGCGGTGTACCGCATCGATGGCGAGGTCGGCCCCACCCAGGGCGCCGGCCAGGCCAACGCCCACGGGCTGGCCCGCTACGCCGCCCTGTGCCAGGAGGCCGGCATCGTTCCCATCGTCGAGCCCGAGGTGCTGCTCGAGGGGGACCACTCGATCGAGCACTGCGCGGCGGTGACCGCCCAGGTGCTGCGCGAGGTGTTCATCGAGCTGGCCGCCCAGCGGGTCGACCTGCGGGGCATGGTGCTGAAGCCGAGCATGGTCGTGCCCGGCAAGGCCGGCGAGTCCAAGGCCAACGCCGATGAGGTGGCCGACGCCACCCTGAAGGTGTTCGCCGAGGTCGTGCCGGCCGCCGTGCCCTCCATCGCCTTCCTATCCGGCGGCCAGACCCCGGTGGCCGCCACCGAGCACCTGCAGGCCATGAACGCCCGCGGCCCCCACCCCTGGCAGGTCGGCTTCTCCTACGGCCGGGCGCTGCAGGACGACCCGATGTCCACCTGGAAGGGCGACCCGGCCAACGCCGAGAAGGCGCAGAAGGCCCTGGCCGTGCGGGCCAAGGCCAACGCCGCCGCCAGCAAGGGCACCTACGACGCCAGCCTCGAACCGGCTTCCTGAGCGTGGCCAGCGAGAGCGCTGACGGCAAGGCTGGCGCGCCCTTGGACGGCGTGGTCCTCGACCTGCTCGTGGCATCCCAGCAGGCCGCTGCCGCCTGCCAGGCCTGGGTCGGCCAGGGCGACAAGGAGGCCGCCGACGACGCCGCGGTGGCGGCAATGCGTGAGTCGCTGGCCTCGGCCGGCGGCCAGGGCGAGGTGGCCATCGGCGAGGGCGTGAAGGACGACGCCCCCATGCTCTTCGTGGGCGAGAGGTTCGGCGTCGGGCCCGGCCCGGTGTACGAGATCGCCGTCGACCCCCTCGAGGGCACGACGCTGTGCGCCCGCGGGGCCACCGGGGCCATCGCCGTGATCGCTGCCGCCCCCGCCGGCTCGCTATACCGCACCGAGGGCCACTACATGGACAAGCTCGTCGTCGGCCCGGCCGCGGCCAGCGTGATCGACATCGACGACCCCACCGAGGAGAACCTGAAGCGGATCGCCACCGCCCTCGACCGTCCCGTTGGGTCGCTGCAGGTCGGTCTCCTCGACAAGCCCCGGCACGTCGAGCTCATCAAGCGGTTGCGCACCCTCGGTGTCGGGGTGGTTCTGGTCACCGACGGCGACGTGATGACCGGCCTGTCGGCCATGGTGCCGAGCGGCGCCCTCGACGTCGCCCTCGGCGTCGGCGGTGCCCCCGAAGGCGTCATCACCGCCTGCGCGGCCCGGGCCCTGGGCGCCGGCATGCAGGGCCGGCTGGTGCCGCAGAGCGACGACGAGCGAAAGATGCTGGACGACGTGGAGCCGGGCTGGGACCGCACCCTGCGCCTCGACGACATGGTCGGCGCCGACGAGGCCGTGCTGGTGGCCACCGCCGTCACCTCGGCCTGGCCCATGAACGCCCCCGAGCCGGCCGTCAACGGAGGCGTCTGGCTCTCCTCCCTGGTCTGCGCCCAACGGGTCGGCCTGGCCTTTGTCCGAGCCGAGATATACCGCCCCAGCTGAGGCCCTCGGGGTCAGTCCTCAGGCGGTGCGCTCGGCGCCAGCACGAGGCGGCCGAGGGTTGCCAGGTCCCGTTCGGCGTGTGACTGCCGGACGTAGAGGGCCAGGTCGGCCAGGCGTTGGCAGACCGCCCCGTCCTGGGTCATCGGTCCGGGCCCCAGGGCCCGGGTCGTGTGGTCGATTGCCGCACCGGCGGTGAGATCGGCCACGTGCCGGGTGACGTAGGCCAGACGGGCCGCCGCTTCGGATGTCATTGAAGGGTCGCCGTCGATGGCGGCGGCGGCGGAGCCGATGACGGCCCGGGCTGCCTCCATCGAGGCATGGGCGGCACCGAGGTGGGCCAGGCTGATCGGGTCGTCACGCCAGCGGGTGACCAGCTGGGAGACGAGGCCGGCGGCGCCGCCGGCCCATACCGCGGCCACGCCGGCGGCGCCCCACCAGAACCCGGGGCGGCTGAGATACCAGCCCGCCGGTCCCACCAACGCGTCCGGGCCGAGGTGCACGTCCAGGTCGACCGATCGTGTGTCGGCGGCGGCCAGCGCCGGCGCAACCCATTCGCCGGCCGGGTGGGGTGCAACCCCGACCGAGCGGAGGTCGACGCAGGCCAGCATCACCTCGTCACCCAGGCGGGCGGTTACCAGGGCCCGGTCCAGGAGGCATGCCCCGCTGCACCACCGCTTCGTGCCCCGCAGCCGCCATCCGGTTCCCTCCGCCACGAGCGTCACCTGCCCATCAGGAGGATCCGACGCCCACACCCCGAACAACCAAGGCGAACCGTCCAGCTCGGCCAGGTCGGGGCGGCCGGCCTCCCCGACGATGGCGTGCCCGTCGGCGTGGGCCTCGCCCAGCCGCCCCAACGTCAGGTCGATCAGACCGAGATCCCACAGGGCACCGAAGCGCTCAGCCGTGCGGCCCTGGCCGGGGGCGGGTAGTGCCGCCAGCGCCGCTGACCGTTCGTGCAGCACCGCGATGGGGTCGGCGCCGCCTGTCACCGTTGCCACCAGTCGAGACGCAGCTCGGTTTGGCGGTAGGCGCCGTCGGGGCGTCCGAGAACTGCAACAAGGTTGTCGTGCACCTCCTCGCCATGGCGGGGATGATCGGGACTGTGACCGAGCCAGTGGACGGCCAGCACCGTCCCGCCCGGCGCCAGCCGCAGGGTGGCTCGCTCGACGATCCCAGTCCAGGTGGCGGCGTCGAAGTAGTACCCGAGCTCGCTGAAGACGATCAGGTCGGCGGGCTCATCGGGCCAGTACTCGGGCAGCGAGGCCACGGTCAGGCCGACGTTGGCCAGGTCGGCCAGCCGGTCGGCGGCCATGGCCACCACCGTCGGCGACCCGTCGAAGGCGCTCACCCGGTCGCACCGGGTGGCGAGTCGGGCCGTCAGCTCGCCGGTGGCGCAGGCCGGCTCGACGCAGTGGCGGTAGCGGGGCCGCGGGAGCATGGCCAACGTCAGGTCGTAGCGCCGCTGCTCATAGACCGAACCGGCGAAGTCCCAAGGGTCGCCCTCGGCGGCGTAACGCTTCTCGAACGAGTCGGGATCTACCCGCACGCCAGCAGCACCTCGAACGGGCGCAGATGGTGGGCCAGGAACACCGGCGGCACGATCGGTCGCCCCAGAACCTCGGTGACCTGGGACCGGTATGCGGCGAGCGCCCTGCGTTTGGCGGCCACGTCGGCGGGAGTCACCAGAACCCGCCCGGCGCCCAGGAGGAGAGCACCGTCGCTCGGTTCGTGGTGCCAGGCCCAGACCGGGTACCACCACGCCGAAACCCCGCACTCGTTGGCGGCCCGCTGGACGGCTATCCCCGCGGCGCGGTGATCCGGGTGGCCGTCGCCCGGCCATGTCGACAACACCACGTCGCCGATCGTCACCCGGGCGGCGATCGCCGCAGCCAGCCCGTCGATGTCGCCGGCCAGTCGACCGTCGGCCCATCCGAGTCGCTCGGCCCGGCCCGTCGGCAGTCCCAGGGCCGTCAGCGCCTCGCTGGCTTCGGCGGCACGGCGTTCCCCGAGCCCGACGACGTCGACATGGGAGGCCTCTCCGTCGGTGAGGAACAGCACGCGTACGCGGGTGCCGCGGCGAGCCAGGCCAGCGATGGTTGCGCCCACCCCGATCGTCTCGTCGTCAGGGTGGGGAGCGATGACCAGCACCGACCGCCAGGCGCCGGTCGAAAGCTCGGGGCGGGACGCCAGCGCCGCCCTCCAGGTCACCTCGTCGGTGCGGCTCGGCGACGCCGGGTCCCATGGCGCTTGAACGGGAACGTCCTCGACGAGCGGTTTGGCTGGGCCCTGTCCGGCTGTTGGCGCAAGTCGCGGGGTGCCCAGCGCATCAATGGGGGCCGAAGGCGGTAGAACCGCCTGGTGTCCAGCGCTCACCGGCCGAGATGGACGGTGGTCGTTGTCATACCGGCCCACGACGAAGCGAGCCTGCTCCCGTACTGCCTCGCCTCCGTCGCCATCGCCGCCGAAGTGGTGACGAACAGGGCCGTGGTGCACACCGTCGTGGTGGCCGACACCTGTACCGACACCACCGAGGCCATCGCCAAAGCCTACGACGCGCAGGTGATCGAGGTCGCCTACCGCAACGTCGGCGCGGCCCGGGCCACGGGGGTCACAGTCGGCCTCGGGGCCCTGGGGCCTTGGCCCCCATCTCGCACCTGGCTGGCCTCGACCGACGCCGACACCGTGGTTCCAAGCGACTGGCTTGAACGCCAGCTCGACCTGGCCGACGCCGGGGTCACCGCCGTCGCAGGCGTTGTCAGGGTCGATTCCTTCAGCGACCACCCCACCGGCACCGCGCGCGCATTCGCCGCCCTTTACGCAAGCGGGCCGCACCTCGCCCATTCCCACGTTCACGGGGCCAACATCGGGACACGGGCCGACGCCTATAAGCGCGCCGGAGGATGGGGAGAACTCCATCTGGCCGAAGACCACGACCTGTGGCGTCGCCTCCGGGAAGCCGGCGAACGTTGCCTGGCCACCACCACCCTGTGGGTCACGACAAGCGGCCGGGCCCTCGGTCGAGCCGACGGCGGGTTCGCCGACCTGCTGACCGGGCTCGTCAAAGGGACCTGAGCCAGCTGGTGCCGGCCGCCGGGGCGCGCCGCCAACCAGACCGCGTGCTCGACCGCAACCGCGGCAGGTCACAGACGAGGAGATCCGCACTCGGGGCCGCCGACGAGAGGTGGCGGCTCGGCCGCACCCTCCTCTGCGCCGTCATCCCCTTCGGCGGCTTTATCGCCGACCGCAGGCTGATCGACAGGCTTGCCGGGCGGGGTCGCTGGCGGTAGTCTTCGACCGGCGGGTCCCCCTCGAATCGGCAAGCTCCCGGAGCACGGGCACGTGTCCGCTCGCCTCCATCCCTGCGACAGAGGGGACTCCCATGGCCATCTGGGTGACGGCAAGCAAGCCTGCTGGTGCGAGGGTTCAATCGGCGGGGAGGCCGGTGCTGAGGCGAGCGCTACGCCGGCACTTTCCAGGCCCACCCCGCCTACGACCCGGCGCAGCAGTACCAGAACGACGTCGCCGTCATCGTGCTTGACCACCCGATCAAGGTCGACACCCCCAAGCTCCCCAGGCTTCCCGAGGCCGGGCTGCTCGACCGAATGAAGGCCGCCGGCACGCTGACCCAGTCCACCCGCTTCACCTCCGTCGGCTACGGCACTCTGGGCTTCACCAGCGGCGGCGGCAGCCCGACGCCCATCCGGGGCCAGGCCCGCGCCTACGCCGTCGGCTCGTTCAACTCCCTCGGCCCCGACCAGCTCCACCTCTCCCAGAACGCCGCCCTCGACGACGGCGGCACCTGCAACGGAGACTCCGGCGGCCCGAACTTCCTCGGGGCCGGCGCCGACGAGACCAGGGTCATCGCCGGCCTCACCTCCACCGGCGACACCTACTGCAAGGCCACCAACGTCACCTACCGCCTCGACACCCCTGCCGCCCGCCAGTTCCTGGCCCAGTACGTGTCGCTGCCGTAGAAACACTAGTCCTTCTAGGGTCGGCAGCGCCGAGGGATCGGTGGTCCTGGCCGAAGGGCACATCACTCGACGAGGTCGGGTGCGCCTTCGGGGACGAACGGGGGGGCTCGCTTAACCCAGATGCTCTGGGTCAGCCTCCACCACGGCACGGCGAGCAGGAAGATGACGGCCAGCCCGAGGGCCAGCCCGACGGGGCCGGCGGTGGTGAGGTGGCCTCGGCCGCCGGGGTGGGTGAGGAAGGCCATGACGATCGAGCCTGTGAGCACCCGCCGGTTCCGCCGGCCGGCTTCGGTGCTGGCCAGCACCCCGAGACCCCACAGCAGGTACCAGGGCTGGAGGACGGGTGCCAGCACGGGGACAGCCACCAGGGCGAGGCCGAGGCGCCGCTCCCGGGGCTCGCGGCCGGGGCGGCGGTGCAGGACCGTGAGGGTGACGAGGGCGGAGGTGACGCCGACGGCCATGGCCAGGGTCTGAGCACCGGCCGGCGACAGGCCGACGAGCCGCAGGATGGCGGTGAGCCAGGTGGTGGGGGCGAGGAACGAGGGGACGCGGGTCCCCGCCCCGAGGTTGCGCAACCAGCTCAGGTTGAGCCCGAGCACGGCGGTGACCGCGAGCAGCGAGGCGGCGGAGACGGCGGCGGCGCGAGCGGCGCCGGGGATCCAGCCGAGGCGCCGCCCGGTGCCGACGAGCGAGCCGGCGGGCGGGATGGCGACGAAGGGCAGGGCCAGCAGGGCGGGGGCCTTCACCGCGGCGGCGAGCCCGATGAGCGCGGCGGCGAGGACCGGTCGACGGGCTCGGGCGCTGAGGAGGGCGGCCAGGAGCAGGGCCAGCATCGCCGCCTCGTAATGAACGCCTCCGACGACGTGAAGGAGCGTCAGGGGGTTGCCCCCGAGCAGGGCGACGGCGTCACCCGCAGGTTTGCGCAGGCGGCCGGCGAGGAGGCCGGCCAGGGCGCAGGCCAGGGCCAGCGAGGCAACCGCCATCGCCCGCAACGCCAGCACCCCGACGACCGGCTGGGGGCCGGGGACTGACGCCGCCAGGCGGCCCGCCGTCACGGCCAGCGGTCCATAGGGTGATCCGTCGTCCACCCACCGTCTGTCCACCGAGTCACGCACCGGTCCGCTCGGGAGTGATGATGGTGCCACGGTGTAGGGGTCGGCGCCCCGATGGGCCACCTCCCCCTGGGCGACGTAGGCGTAGGCGTCGAGTGAGGCGAGCGGCGGGGCGAGGAGCAGTGGGGCCCACCACAGCGCGACCACGACCAGCGCCTCTCTGGCCGTCGGCCGGACCACCCGCAGCTCGAGGAGCGCCCGAACCAGGAGGGTCAGCCCGCCGTAGAAGGCGAGCAGGGACGGGAGCGCTCCGAAGGGCGGGAGATCGGGAAGTCGGAGGGCGGCGGCAACGGGCCATGGGTCGTTGTGGTCGGCGCCGGGAAGGGCCCCGACGGCGAGGCCTCCGACGGCCAGAAGACACGAGCCGACCAGGCCCAGGAGCGCCGGCCCGCGGAGGCGGGCGACACGGGCCTGCGGGGGTTTCACCGGGCTGCCAGCACCGGCGATGAGGCCCGGTCAGGAACGGCAGAACCGGCGCGGATGACGAGGTAGGGGATCAGGGGCAGGGCCACGACCGCGGTCACAACTGCGCCGCTGTCGTTCAGCACGTTGCCGACCAGGGCCACCCCGAGGGCGGCCCCGACCCCGATCCGGGCGGACGATCCGAGCGGCAGCGAGCCGGCGAAACGGCCTCCGACCAGGAGCACCGCCAGGGCGAGGGCCAGGAGCACCACGAGGATCAGCACCGGCTGCGCCGCGTACTGGTGGACGTTGACCTCCCACCGCCGACGCAGGGTGGCTGACTGGCCGGAGCCGGCGACGAAGCGGGCGAGATGGGTGCGGGCTGCTGCGGGTCGGCTCAGGTCGATGGCGACGGCGACGGCGACCAGCAGCGCGGTGGCGGCGGCCAGACCGAGGACGACGCGCCCCTTGAGCCCGCCCCAAAGCGCCGCCACCGTGAGCCCGAACACCGGGCCGAGGGTGAGTGCCCCGCCCAGGTCGTCGCCCAGGGCCGGCAGGGCGTCGACGAGCGTGACGAGCAGGAGCAGCGCCGGCACCCAGAGGGCGCGGCGCCGGGCCGACGCCACGAGCACGGCGGCGGCCCCGGCGTAGGCGGCGAAGGCCCCGTTGCCCAGCCCGTAGAACCGACCGGCCGAAGAGGAGTCGCTGCCGAACGCGCTGGAGAGCTGGAGCGGGCCACCGACACCGAGGTCGAGGGTGACGAGGGCGATCGTGGCACCGAGGATCACCGCCAGGGCGGCCGGTGCTCTGGCCCGACAGGCCATCCAGGCCAGGGCCACCGCCGTCACGTCAAGCCCAAGGGCGATCAGGACAGCCCAGGGCGAGGCCGACGCTGGTCCCGGGACGGCCCGGGCCAGCCACGTCCCCAGCGGCCAGCCGGCGACGAGCAGCGAGAGGAGAGCCCGGGCCGTCGGCGCCGTGCCAGGCCATCGCCAGGCCCACCCGGCCACCACGACGAGCGTGAGGGCGGCGACGGCCATGGACGGGTCCCACACCGCGCTCCGGAGCCGGCTGCGCTCGTCAGCCCGAACGAGCTCGGCCACCGACGTCGCCGTCGAGACGCGACGCAAGGCCCGGCCCGTCATGCCCGTCGGGACATCGACGCCGAGCACGTCGAGTGCGGTCGGCGCCACATCGGTGAGGACGACGAGGCCGACGTGCTTCGTCGACGGGGAGAAGACCCCGCCGGGCGCTGCCCCGGGCGGGACGACGAGGAACGGGGCCAGGCGAGGTGGCCCGGCCGGATCACCGGCGGCGACGACCAGCACCGTCACCTGGTCACCCCGCAGCCGTCCGAGGAGGGCATCGAAGCCGGCCTTCTCAAGGCGCTCGGCGTCGACAAGCACCAGGGCGGCGTCGGAACGCAGCAGCCTGCCCGCCTGGTCAGTGAGGTCCCCCGGCCCATCGGCCACGCCCGACAGGTCGACGCGGCCTCCACCGTCGGCGATGGCCAGCCGAGAGGGCGGGTCCGATACAGGGGCGACGATCGCCGTGCGGAGCCCGGCGTTGTGGATGGCATCGCCGAGGCGCCCCTGGCCCGGCTGGCCCGACCGGCGACCGTCGAGCGCCGCTCCCGCCCCGACGGTCGCCCAGGCGGAAGCTGGGTCCCGTCCGGGCGAGTCGACGTTGGCAGCCGCCACCATCGCCGGCCCGTCGAGGAGGTCCACGAGCTGCAGCCATCTCGGGGCGACCACCAGGACCACCTGTGGGGAGCGCTCGAACGCCTGGCCCACGGGCAGCAGGCGTGTTGCCGATGCGCCGAGCCCGCCTGCTGTGATGCAGGCCAGGGCCAGGAGCACGAGGGCGCGAGCCCTCCGAGCCGGCCCTCCCGCGTCGGCGGCGGCCCGCTCGAGCCGACCACGGCCGACCAACGCTACGTCTCTCCGCCGCTGTCTAGACCCCGCCGGCAGTGCGACGGGAAGAGCCAGGTCCGATCATGGCGTGCGCGGTCGTTCCCCCCGCACTGCTGTCGTCGGTCAGTCCGTGCGCGGGCCGGGCGCGGGCCGGGCGCCGCGGTGGCTGACCCCGGGCGGAACGGAGGCGTGGCGACGGGTTGCACGCGCCGGCAGTCTGCCACGAACCGAAGGGGGGCTGGTGCTGGTGCCCGGCACGAAACTCGTCGCCGACGTCGGTCCGTGCCGTGGAAAGGGCCTCATCATCGCGGCCAGCAACATCACGGTTGACCTGAACGGGCACACCGTCGCGGGGGACCCGGGAGCCCGTGGCTCGGGGCTGGACCAGGGTGGCGTGGTCCTGCGCCGCGTGCGGGGGGTGACGCTGACGAACGGCACGGTTCGGGGCTTCGACGCTGGCGTGGTGATCGACGGGGGCGGGGACAACACCGTCACCAGAGTCAAGGCTGTCGACAACGTGAACTACCGGGTGATCACAGGCCGCAACGCCCTCCCACCGGCCGATCCTGACCCGGGCCTCCCCTGCGACCTGGGTGACGGCATCGCCGTGGTCGGCTCGTCGGGCAACACGCTCCGGAACAACACGGTGGTGGCGAACGGGCCGTACTCCGGCGTAGCCCTTGTGGGTCGCTCCGAGCGCAACGTGGTGTCGAACAACCGGGTGTGGGACAACGACCTCCTGAACCGGCCGCCGGGCGGCGACCGCACGGTGTGCGGCGGTTTCGTGGGCCAGCTCGGACCTCTCGGCCGGCTGGTCCAAGCCGTCGGCGTGCGCATCGAGGGTCCGGGCGCTCAGCAGAACGTGGTCTCCAGCAACCAGATCGAGAGGAGCGCGCTGGCCGGCGTCATGGTGACCGCCTTCCCGAAGGCGTTCCCGCTGGCCAACAACGGCTTCAACCAGATTCTCAACAACTCGATCACCCAGACTGGCCTCAGGACTCGGGATGTCCAAAACTCCTACGACGGGTACCACTCGTCGGGCATCTTCCTGCACAACTCGGGGACCACCGCGGTGTCGCTGTCGTACGGCAACACCATCGCCGGCAACACGACGTCGAACAACTACGGCGGGGGAATCGAGGTCGTCGGTACCTTCCCCGGCAGCGGCGAGGTGGGCGCAGGCGGGAACACGATCGTCCGGAACGTGGCCAACGACAACCTCCTCGACGGCATCAGCCTGGGCGAGGGCACGGTCAAGACCACCGTGGCCGGGAACGAGGCCCACGGCAACGGACGGGACAAGGCCCTCATCGCACAGCTCAACGCCCAGGACCCGTACGTGGTGTGGACGGGGGCCGACGGTGCCGACCTCAACTCCGGGTGCGCCGACAATGTCTGGCTGGCCAACCAGTTCGGCACGGTGAACCAGCGGTGCGTGAAGGCCAACGGGGGGACGGGCAAGGTGATCAGCCCGGGTCGGCCATCCGCACACCCGAGCTGCGGACCCGTCCTGGGCTGC
Source organism: Acidimicrobiales bacterium (assembly GCA_038253125.1). GTDB lineage: Bacteria > Actinomycetota > Acidimicrobiia > Acidimicrobiales > JAUJNH01 > JAUJNH01. The sequence goes on along the minus strand of JBBSHM010000039.1, from coordinate 9,247 downwards.
CTACTGTTGGCCCGGTGGGGGCCGGGTGGGTGAAGCGGCCAGAGCAGGATCTGATCCGGCTTTCCTCGGGGGCCGTGGTCCCGCGAGCCGAAACACGTTGGGAGGCGGCTCTCGCTGTCCTGGCCGCTGCCGCCCTACAGGGCATCCTGCCCGAACGCCTCACTGTCGGTCCGAACTGGCTGCTCCCCACCTTGGAGATCGCCCTGCTGGGCCCGCTGATGCTCGCCAATCGGGCCGCCGCGCCGGCTCTTCGCTCGCAGGCCTGGCGTCGAGTTTCGGTGGCCAGCATCGCCCTGGTCAACGCCGCCAACATCGCCTCTTTGGGGCTGCTGATCCACTCGCTACTCAACGGCAGCAAGTCAAGTGGCAAGCAGCTCATCCTCGCCGCCATCGGCATCTGGGTGACCAGCCTGATCGTCTTTGCTCTGTGGTACTGGCAGGTCGATCGGGGCGGACCGGTCGCCCGTTGCCATCCCAACCAGCCGAAACCCGACCTGTTCTTCCCCCAGATGGCCAACCCCGAGCTGGCCGAGCCGGATTGGTCACCGACGTTCGTCGACTACCTCTATGTATCGCTCACCAATGGCATGGCCTTCAGCCCCACTGATACGATGCCTCTCACCCGTCGGGTGAAGATGCTCATGGGGGCCCAGTCCCTGGTGTCCCTCGCCACCATTGCCATCGTCGGGTCCCGTGCCGTGAACATCCTGAACTGAGAAGTCCGCAGGCGCGGCTACCCCTTGGCGTAGCCGGGTCGAGACCACGACGGAACGGGCGGTTCGCTGTTCCGGAGACCTTCCTCGAACGCTGTGATCTACCCGATTCCGGTATCGAGCCTTCGCCCGCTGAGCGGGGGCCGAGACGGGACAGCCTGCCGGGTACTCAGGCCAGCGTCTGGAGCAGCGCGTTGAGAGCGTCCTGTTCGGCGTTCGGGTTCGGGGCCTTGGCGCGCAGTGCCTTCAGCACCGCGTCGATCTTTCCATCGAGAAGGGTCCAGGCGGTCTGGTCGAGGGGTTGAAGCTTGGGCAGGTCGGCGTCCCATGTCGTCTCGAGGTCCTTGACCCTGTTGGTGGCCGCCGTCTGGTTCCCAGCCTGCACCTTGGTGAGGGTGTCCTGGGCAATGGTTCGGAACTTGGCGATCTCCGCTGGCGGGAAGTGCTGCGTCGTCTGCTGAGGTGTGAGCTTCGGGGCAGGACCATCGGTTCCTGGAGCATTGGCCTCTGGAGTATTGGCTTGTGTGTTGGGTGCTGCGGTCTCGTCCGCGGACGCTGCGGCGTGAGGCTGTGCGTTGGCCCTAGCGAGCACGCCGGCGGTGATGACGACGACGAGAGCGAAGTAGGCAAGCATGCCGCGTTCCCGGCCAGGGCGCCCCAGCGCGGTCTGGTGCTCCTGGTGCTGCTCGGTCACGTCTCGACGGGAGACGGAGAGATAAGCGACCGTGCCGAGGATCGCGACCAGGAAGATGACGCTGGTCCCTGCGGTCCCGATGTTGAGGCCGCCGTCCGCTTTCGGCAACGCCAACCAGTCGCCCAGGTTTGCGCCTAGCGGTCGGGTCAGGATGTACGCGAGCCAAAACGACAGCACCGGGTTGGCGCCCAGCCGCCACCCGATCAGGACTGCAGCTATCAAGGCGGTCGGGAGTAGCACCGCCACCCCGGGCGCCCACCCGGTGAGCTGAAGGGTCCAGTCACCAGAGGCTGTTCCCAGCGCGAAGGTGACGAGGATGGCGAGCCAGTAGAAAGACTCTCGTGGCCGCGTCAGGATGCTGTGGATCGACAGCGTTCGTTCTCTGGCGTACCACACGCCGAACACCGCGGCCAGGACAACGGAAAAGACACCGGTGCTGGCGGCAAGCGGGACGTTCAGGTCGTCGGTCAAGATGTCGGTGTAGAGCGTTCCGGTGACGCTGAGCACGACGACGGTGGACCAGTAGGCGAACGGTACGTACCGACGCAGCCGCATCTGCCAGAAGAGGGCGGCGCCAAGAACAACGGTGAAGATCAGCGACGTCTTCTCGAGACCGACACCGAGCGAGGTGTTGATCCAGTCGGCGAAGCTCTCACCGACCGTGGTGCACAGGATCTTGATGACCCAGAACCAGATCGTGACCTCGGGGACTTTGTTGAGCAGGGTGCGGACCGGTGTGACCTCGCTCGTCGTTGCGGTCATGGCACTCCTTGTGTCGAGGTCGGCGCAGGGCGCCCGGCGGTAGCTCGACGGTACGGGGACGCCGGTGAGCGGCAGGTTCGACGAACCTTCGAGGAAGGTGAAAACTGGCCCGGATCGTGTCTTTCTCGAAGGGCAGCGTGCTACAGCAGTGCGGATGCAGCGGATCTGGGTCATCGAGGACGACCCGTCCATCGGGCCCTCACTGCTCCGCGCGCTCGAGGCCGAGGGCTATGTCGTCGACTTGGCCGTCAGCGCCGCCGGGGCGCTGGGCCTGTCCATCGAACCCGACCTGGTGCTCCTCGATCTCGGCCTTCCCGACGTCGACGGCATCGACCTGAGCCACCAGCTGCGACGTCGCCATCCCGGGGTCCGCATCGTCATGCTCACAGCCCGCTCGGAGGAGATCGACATCGTCCTCGGGCTGGATTCGGGCGCCGTCGACTACATCACCAAGCCCTTCCGCCTGGCCGAGCTGATGGCCCGCATCCGGGCCCAACTCCGATCCACCGCCACGACCGGGAACCCGCTCGACCTGGGTGGGTTGCGCATCGACCTGTCGGCCCGCCGGGTGCTGCTCCGGAGCGACGAGATCGAGCTGCGACCCAAGGAGTTCGACCTCCTGGCCCGGCTCGCCGTCGATGCCGGGTCGGTCGTGCGACGAGAAGTGCTCATGGCCGAAGTGTGGGATGAGCACTGGTTCGGCGACACCAAGACCCTCGACGTCCACATGTCCGCCCTGCGCCGCCGGCTCGGCGAGCGTCCCGGAGACAGCAGTCGCATCACCACCGTCCGGGGCGTCGGGTACCGGCTCGAGCTCACCGAGTGACCCGGCGGATCCTCGCGTCGATGCTGGTCGTCGTGGCCGTCGCCCAGGCCATCTTCGCTGTCCCTCTCGCCATCGCGGTACGGCGGCGGATACTGGACCAGGACGCCCGCGAGCTGTTCCAGGTCGCCGCGCTCACGGCCGCCCGTGTCGAGCAGGGCCGGGTCGTCGTCCCCCGCTCGGCCGCCCGGGAGGCCGATCAGCGCATCGGGGTCTACGACCTCGGCGGCGCCCTGGTCGACGGCAGCGGCCCCAGCCGGCTCAACGGTTCGCTCACCGGCGCTCTCGGCGACGAGATCCGCCAGGCCCACGAGGGCGGCCACCTCATCGTTACCGTCCCCTGGCTCGACGGGGCAGCCATCGGCGGAGTGGTGCGGGCCAGCGAACCGCTCTCAACCGGTCAGGGCCGGCTGGCCACCGCCTGGCTCGAGCTGCTCGCCCTCACCATCTTCAGCCTCGGAGGTGCCACGGTTATCGCCCGCCGTCTGACAAGCCGGCTCACCGACCCGCTCCTGGTCCTGCGTCGCGACGCCGACCGCATCGGCGACGGCGACTTCACGGTCACGCCCTCGGCCACGGGCATCGAGGAGATCGACGCCGTCGGGCTCGACCTCGCCCGCGCCGCCGACCGCATCGGCCACCTCCTCAGCCGCGAGCAGGCTTTCAGCACCGAGGCCTCGCACCAGCTGCGCTCACCGCTCACCGGCCTGCGACTCACCCTGGAGTCCGAGCTGGCTCACCCCCACCTCGCCACCACCGACCTCATACGTGCCGCCCTGGCCGACATCGACCGGCTCGAGGCGACGGTCGCCAACCTCGTTGGTCTCGGCCGCGATACCCACGCCCGCACGACCATGGATCTCAGGGCGGCCATTGACTCCGTCGCCGAGCCCGCCCGGCGTCGACTCACCGCCCAGGACCGTCACCTCCACCTTCCCGAGCGGGTCCCTGCCGTCACGGCATCGCGGGCGGCGGTGGAGCACATCCTCGACGTGCTGGTCGACAACGCGATCGCCCACGGTGCCGGCCATGTCGACATCACGGTGAGCACCCGCCGGGGTCTCGCCCACATCTTCGTCGCCGACCACGGCCCGGGCCTGAGTGATCCCGCCACCGCCTTCGACCGCCAGGCCACCGGCCGAGCCGGCATCGGGCTGCGGCTGGCCCGCCGGCTCGCCGAGGCCGAAGGCGGCCGCCTGCGCCACTTAGCCACGACGACCGGCGCCACATTCGAGCTCGTCCTCCCCGTCCCCCCAACCGATCAGGACACCGCCATGCCCGCCGCCGGGCCCGTCCCAAAAACATGAGCCTCGTCTCGGTCGCGCTCATCGCCCGCCTACCTGGCAGCCGCGCCCGGCAACCCTTCAACGCCGGCGCTCTCGACGCCATCAACCGCTTCGCAGTGCACACGCCGTGGCCCCACGGCCCCGCCGTCGCCTGTGCCGGCTATGGAGGGGCCCTCCGCGGCCCCTTCGGGCCGTACCCGGTGCATGGGTTGGGAAACGTGACCGCGTCACTGGTCGATCTAGTCGGTCCCGACGGCCGCGGCCCGCGCCTTTTGAGGGTTGGAGCCGTCGGCAACGGCCTCCAGGTCGAACAAGCGCTTGGGTTCGCCGCCTCGGACACCGAAGAGCCGCTTGGCCCACACCAGGTAGACGACGACGGCGATGTTGACGACGAAGCCGCCGGACTTGAGCACGGTGGCGTGGCGGGTGAGCTCGACCAGCTCGACGGGGAGCAGCGAGGCGGTGGCCACCACGGTGAGGTACTCGGCCCACCGCCGCTCCCGCCACAGGCCTACAGCCTCGACCCCTTCGACGATCCCGAAGGCCAAGGCGAGAACGGCCAGGTTACGGACGTGGTCTCGTTGGAGCGAGGCGACGCGGTTGGCCGCCGAGTTGAGCTGGCCGCCGAGGTTGCCGACCTGCTTGGAGACCTGAGCCAAGCCCTGGGCCAGATCACGGGCCTGAGGGGAGAGGACGTCGAGGCGCAACCAGAGCCAGCCGAAGAGAAGGCCCGCAGGAATGAGGACGACGGCGTGAAAGGCGCGGTCGACGGCCACCAGGCGCAGGACGATGGCCTGGTGAAGCTCTTGGCCCCGCCGCGGCCACGGGACGGCCTCAGCGTCGTCGATCGAGGTCGTCGGCACCCAGGCGTCGCAGCGGAGGCAGCGCATCAGGTCATTCTGGGTCAGCCGCCGGTCGTGGCCCGGATCGACGACGTGGCCGCGCATGGAGCAAACCCACGTCTCGGCGTGCCATCCCTTCGGCAACCACCACGGCTCGCTCACTACTCCACCATGGCACCGACGGGCGCGGAGGAGAGGATGAGGCCATGCCCCGCGCACTCGCCGGCCGGAGATCCTACGACGCCCCGGCCTCTGTCAGGTGGGATCTATGCGAAGACCCGTCGAGGCGACCACGTCATTCAGGCTGCTTTCGTAGGGGCAGGGCCGCAGCACCTGGGGACACCGGGTCATACTGCTGCTAACACGCCGGTGCTGGACGGCATGCTCTTCTCGGGACGGACTGGCTTCGGCGGGTCACCATCCCGGTGAGCCGGGCCACCGACAAGAGCGTCGTCTGGGTGGGGTTGGGCGCCGCCCTCGCGCTGGCACCCGACCACGTCGGTCGGAGGGCGGCCACCCGGGCGATGGCCTACGCCGGGATCGCTTCGGGGCTCGCCAATGGTCCGGTGAAGGTGCTCGCCCGCCGCCGACGACCAGCCGGCGCCGCCGCAGCTGCCCGCCTCCAGGGGATGCGACCACTACGCACGACATCGTTCCCGTCCGGCCACACCGCCACTGCCTTCGGGTTTGCCATGGGTGCTGGTCAGGAGCTGCCGGCACTCGCGTCCCCGCTGCTCGCCATGGCCGCCTTCGTTGGCTTCTCGCGGGTGCACACCGCGTTGCACTACCCCTCCGACGTGGTCGCTGGCGCGCTCATCGGTGTGGGGGTCGGTCTGGTCGGGCGCCGGATCGGGGCCCATGGCGGCGGGACCTGCGTCGAGGCGCCATCGTGACCCGGCGCGGCTGTGCGACCCAGGACCGGCGCTTGGCCGTTTCGGTGTCACCTGTTCCTCGTAGGGCGCAGGGCTCGCTGCAGCTGTTCAGGCCCTGAAGTTCGCCGTCGGGACGTGGGTTGGGGCACTCCCGCCCCGGCGCTGGGCGTCACCTAACCCCAGGCTTATGGGTGGGGAGGGAACTTCGCGTGGACACCACGGCATCCGGGGAGGAGGATCAGAGGCAAGCCAACTGAGGAGAACGCATCCATGGCAGAGAACGGTAAGGACAAGGGCAGGCAGCAGGAGACAGGCGAGAAGCGCTGGGGCGCCGGGGTCATCCCCTACGCCAAGATGGGCTACTGGGAGCCTGACTACGTCCCGAAGGACACCGACATCATCTGCGCCTTCCGTGTGACGCCGCAGAAGGGCGTCGACCCCAAGGAGGCTGGCGCCGCCGTCGCCGGTGAGTCCTCGACCGCCACGTGGACGGTGGTCTGGACTGACCGCCTCACCAACTACGAGAAGTACCAGGCCAAGTGCTTCAAGGTCGAGCAGGTCGGCGACACCGACCAGTACATGGCGTACATCGCCTACGACCTCGACCTGTTCGAGGAGGGGTCCATCCCCAACCTCACGGCGTCCATCATCGGCAACGTCTTCGGGTTCAAGGCGCTGAAGGCGCTCCGGCTCGAGGACATGCGCATCCCGACCCACTACATCAAGACGTTCGACGGCCCGCCCCACGGCATCGTGATGGAGCGGGAGATGATCAACAAGTTCGGTCGCCCGCTGCTTGGCGCCACCACGAAGCCCAAGTTGGGCCTGTCGGCCAAGAACTACGGCCGCATCGTCTACGAGGCGCTGCGCGGCGGCCTCGACTTCGTCAAGGACGACGAGAACATCAACAGCCAGCCCTTCATGCGCTGGCGTGACCGCTTCCTCTACTCGATCGAGGGCGTCCAGCGGGCCACCGAGCAGAGCGGCGAGATCAAGGGTCACTACATGAACGTGACCGCCGGCACCATGGAGGACATGTACGAGCGGGCCGAGTTCGCCAAGGAGCTGGGCAGCCCGATCATCATGATCGACCTGGTCATCGGCTTCACCGCCATGACGTCCATGTCGAAGTGGGCCCGTAAGAACGGCATGCTCCTCCACCTACACCGCGCCGGCTATGCCACCTACGCCCGCCAGAAGAACCACGGCGTGAACTTCCGGGTGCTGTCGAAGTGGTGCCGCATGCTCGGCGTCGACCACATCCACTCGGGCACCGTGGTGGGCAAGCTCGAGGGTGACCCCAACATCATCCAGGGCTACTACGACACGCTTCGGCTCAACCACGTGCCCGAGAAGCGCGAGCAGGGCATCTACTTCGACCAGGACTGGGCCTCGATGCCCGGTGTCATGCCCGTCGCCTCGGGCGGCATCCACGCCGGCCAGATGCACCAGCTGCTGCACTACCTGGGCGAGGACGTCGTCCTCCAGTTCGGCGGCGGCACCATCGGTCACCCGTCCGGCATCGCCGCAGGCGCCGAGGCCAACCGCGTCGCCGTCGAGGGGATGATCAAGGCCCGCAACGAGGGCCGCGACTACCTGAAGGAGGGCGACCAGATCCTGAAGGACCTCGCCAAGAAGTGCGCTGCCCTGCAGGTTGCCATCGACACCTGGGGCGACATCAGCTTCAACTACGAGTCCACCGACACCCCTGACGTCGTCGCTACGCCGACGAGCTGAGGAGACCACACATGCGAGTCACACAGGCGACGTTCTCGTTCCTGCCGGAGTTCACCGACGACGAGATCAAGCTCCAGTTGCAGTACGCCATCGACAACGAATGGGCCCTCTCGGTCGAGTTCACCGACGACCCCCACCCCCGCAACAGCTATTGGGAGATGTGGGACCTGCCGATGTTCGAGATCAAGGACGCCTCCGCGGCGTTCTACGAGATCAACAAGTGCCGTGAGGCCTACCCGAATCACTACGTCAAGGTGACGGCCTACGACCCCCGGCCCTGCCGGCAGACGACGGCGTTCGACTTCATCGTGAACCGACCGGCCGAGGAGCCGGGCTTCCAGTTGCAGCGGACCGAGACGAACGACCGCGTGCAGAACTACACCATCCGCCCCTACGCCTACAACCAGCCCCACGGGCAGCGCTATGGGGAGAACGGCAAGTAGTGCCTGACGAGGACGCCCCTACGCGCGGGTTTGGCATGCGTGGCGGGGCGTCCTCGTCACGATCCAAGGACGAGCCCGAGGAGCAGGAAGAGCCGGAACAACTTCTCGGCGAAGACGACGAGGTCGACGTCGGCTCCGAGATGGAGTCGGTCCACACCGACGAGGTGCTCGAGCGGCTCGACAAGGAGCTGGTCGGGCTGGTGCCGGTCAAGTCCCGCATCCGTGAGATCGGCGACCTGCTGCTGGTCGACCGGCTCCGCCGCCGATTCGGGATCGAGTCGACCCCCCCGTCGCTGCACATGTCGTTCACCGGCAGCCCGGGCACGGGCAAGACCACCGTCGCCCTGCGCATGGCCGAGCTGCTGCACCGCCTCGGCTACCTGAACAAGGGTCACCTCGTCACCGTCACCCGTGACGATTTGGTGGGCCAGTACATCGGCCACACCGCGCCCAAGACCAAAGAGGTCATGAAGCGGGCCATGGGCGGCGTGCTGTTCATCGACGAGGCCTACTACCTGTACCGCCAGGACAACGAGCGGGACTACGGGCAGGAGACCATCGAGATCCTGCTGCAGATCATGGAGAACAATCGCCAGGACCTGGTGGTGATCCTGGCCGGGTACAAGGACCGGATGGACATGTTCTTCCAGTCCAACCCGGGCATGGGCTCACGCATCGCCCACCACATCCACTTCCCGGACTACGACCTTGACGAGCTGATGGGCATCGGGAAGCTGATGATGGAGGAGCAGCGCTACGAGTTGTCACCCGACGCCGAGACGGCGTTCCGTGAGTACCTCGAGCGGCGGATGAGCCAGGCCCGCTTCGCCAACGCCCGCAGCGTGCGCAACGCCCTGGAGCGGGCTCGCCTGCGCCAGGCCGCCCGCATCGTGTCCGACTCGGGCCGCAAGCTGCGCAGGTCCGACCTGATGCGCATCGAGGCCGAGGACATCCTCCAGAGCCGCGTCTTCGACACCGAGACCGATGAGGGCGCCAAGACCTCGCAGGGCGACGGCCGCAAGCCCGCGGACGAACAGCCCGACCGCGAGGGCGAAGAGCCGAGCTAACACCCTTC
>JBBSHM010000038.1:0-23464 GCA_038253125.1 Acidimicrobiales bacterium | reverse complement strand
TGTTCATCGATCAGCTCGAGGACGCCGTCATCACCAACCACCCCTGGCACACGGCCGACAACTACACGCCCGAAACCCACGCCATCGATGACCTCGACCTCCACATCGCCGTCAAGGTGTCCTAACTACACCGTATTGCGGCTAGCCCGGGCGTTCGCCACGTCGATGGCCGTGAGCTTGCGGTTGCTCACGGGCCGGCCTTCTGGCGGCGGGCCCGCAAACCGGGATTTGCAATTTTGCCTCAGATGGAAAGAGCCGACCAGGGGCCTTCCGGATCGAGCTGACCGGCCAGGGTCACCAGGTTGCGGAGCAGGCGCCGACGCCGGTCCTCGTCGGAGAGCGAGCCGTCGAGGTAGGTGAGGGCCTCGGCCCGCCGGCCGCTCTCAACGTGCTCGACGATCGTCCGGTAGCCGACGTCGTAACCAGCGCCGCTGCTGTCCTCGATCCCAGCGTGGACCCTCATCCCTCGGGCCGCGAAGGGCGGCCCCGGGTCGGGCGCTCCCGCTTCCCCGACGTTGGTCATCGGCGTGGTTGCCCCTGAGCTGTGGTGCCGCTGTTCGGTCTGCACGAGCCGAGAGTATCGAAGGCGCGTCACGGGCGGGCCGGGGAGTGACCGCCCTCCGGACACAGGGCCTGGCCCGACGGCCGAATGCCTCGACTAGTCTGGCGGTTGAGGAAGATGAGGCACGAGGCGTCGGCTGGCGGAGCCATTCGGGCACCGGTTCGCCGAGCATGAGCTCGGATTCGTTCACCCACCCGGAGATGAGCGGCGACGAGGTGTCGGCTCGTCTAGCCGACGCCGGCTTCTGCATCGGCCCAGCGGTGAACGTGCGGCGCACCGTGCTCGACACCTTCGACGGCCGCCTCTCGGCCGCCGGCCTGCGGCTCGAGCTGCGAGAGGAGGACAGCGGCGAGCTGCTGCTCTCCGAGCGCCGCTCGCCTGCCGACCAGCTAGCGGTCACCGCGGTTTCACCCGTCGATGCCGACCCCGACCGCAGCCCGTTCCGGGCCCGCCTGGCACCCGTCATCGGCGTCCGCGCCCTCATCCCCCTCATGACGGTGACGGCCCGGCGAACGGTAGCCGTCCGACGCGACGGCGCCGGCAAGATCAGGGTCGCCGTCGCCGTCCAGGATCGGGTGTTGCTCGGCGGATCCCAGCCGGCCTCGCTCGGCTGGGGAGTCGAGGTAGAAGCGCTGCAGGGCTACGCCAAGGACGCCGACCAGGCTCGGGCGCTGCTTGCCTCGCTCGGTCTCACCTCCCACGGATCCACCCTCCTCGACCTGGTCGCCGAAGGTGCAGGCGTCGACCTGCGCGGCTACGAAGGGTCGCCGACGGTGCCCCTCGAGGCTGACGAGCCGGCCCGTGACGGCTTCCGTCGGGTGCTCGTGCGGCTGGCCGACATCTTCGACGCCAACTGGGAGGGGACCGTGAACGACGTGGACCCCGAGTTCCTGCACGACCTGCGGGTTGCGGTGCGACGCACCCGGTCGGTGCTGGCCCAGGGTCGGCACGTGGTGGCGAGCGGTGACCGTGACCGCTTCCGCCACGGCTTCGCCTGGCTGGGCGAGCAGACCGGGCCGGCCCGGGACCTCGACGTCTATGTCACCGAGTGGGACCGCTACGTCGCACCGCTCGGCTCCAACGCCGCAGCTCTGCTGGCTCCCCTCCGCTCCCACATCGTGTCCCTGCGCCAGGACGAGCACGAGCGGCTGGCCCGGGCCCTGCACTCCGAGCCGTGCCGGGACCTGAGGACCGCCTGGTGCAGCTGGCTCAGGGCCGGGGGCGACGGCACCGGCACGGGCACCATGCCCAGGGACGCCGGCCGCCCCCTTGGCGAGGTGGTGGTCGAGAGGATGGTGGCAGCCCAGGATCAGGTGCTGGCCCGAGGCCGGGGCATCGGGCCCCGTTCGCCGGCCGAGGACCTCCATGAGCTCCGGAAGGACGCCAAGAAGCTCCGCTACCTGCTGGAGTGCTTCGCCAGCCTGCTGGCCGGCGGTCCCCGCAAAGCCTTCGTCCAACATCTGAAGGCCCTTCAGGACAACCTCGGCGAGCACCAGGACACAGAGGTGCACGCCTCCCGCCTGCGTGAGATGTCCAAGGATCTCTACCGCCGGCCCGAGACCACCGCCGACACCATGCTGGCCATGGGTCAGCTCAGCGAGCAGCTTGACCGGCGTCGCCAGGCGGCGCGGGACGAGTTCTCCGAGCGCTTCGCCGCCTACGACACCAAGCGCACCCGGCGGGCCTTCGCCGACCTCCTCTCATCGGCCGGCCTCTCATCGGCCGGCCTCTCGTCACCAGGTGACGGATCGGCCGGCGGCAGGTGAAGACCCTGGCCACATACAGCATCAAGGGCGGTGTGGGCAAGACCACCTCGGCCGTCAACCTGGCGTGTGAGGCGGCTCGCACCGGGGCGCGAGTCCTGGTCTGGGACCTCGACCCGCAGGGGGCGGCCACCTACTTCTTCCGCATCAAGCCCAGGGTCAAGGGTGGCACGCAGCGCCTCGTGCGCGGCAAGAGCGATCTCGCCGGTCACATCCGGGCCACTGACGTTGCTGGCGTCCACCTGGTTCCCGCCGACTTCTCGCTGCGCCACCTCGATCTGCACCTCGACGGCACGAAGCGCCCGACCGAGCGGCTGGCCTCGCTCCTGGCCGCCGTCGCCGACCGCTACGAGGTGGCGATCCTCGACTGCCCGCCCAGCATCTCCCTGGCCAGCGAGAGCGTCTTCGGCGCCGCCGACGCCCTGCTGGTGCCGGTGATCCCCACCACTCTGTCGTCTCGCACGCTGAGCCAGCTCGACCGGTTCCTCCGTGACCAGCGGGATCCCCCGGCGGTACTGCCCTTCTTCTCGATGGTCGACCGGCGCAAGCGGATGCACCGCGACCTGGCGGACTCGCTGGCCGGCCAGTTCCCGGCCTTCCTCGACACGGTGATACCGAACGCGGCGGCCATCGAGCGGATGGGTCCTGAACGGGCGCCGATCACCGCCTTTGCTCCGAAGACACCGGCCGCACAGGCGTTCCGGGAGCTGTGGGCCGAGGTGGCCGGTCGCCTCTTCCCCTGATCGAAATCCCGCCGAGCGGCGCGCTCGGGGTTCGGGTTGACCCCACCCGAAAGTGCTGCGTAGCCGGCCCCGACGACGATGGCTCCGATGACCACTACAGCGACGAGAGCGGTGCCGTTGCGTGTCAGGAGGGCTCCGATGATCGCCGCCGCGGAGAGCGCCGGCAACAGGTTCCTGATCCGATGAGCGTCCATCCTGCCTCCCGATGCGAGCATCGCTACGGCGCCGGCGGAGCTCGGGCCGTTACCTCTCGGTACCCGAACCGGGCTGATCGTCACCCCCGGTACGGAGGTCGAGCCTCGCTCCTGGCGGGATGGTCCGCCTGGTGTTGGTCACCTGCAGGATCCCGAGGGCGTCGATGGCCACGTTGGTGTTGTCGCAGCCTCCCGCCCGGCTCGGCTCGTAGCTGACCGACAGCCCGGTGGGCGCCACCCGCCGCCCTGATCTGAGCACCGCCTCGAGCTCGCTCCAGCGCACCGTGACCGAGGCGTGGTCGCACCGGGCGAAGACCTCCGACCACACCACCGGCGCCGCCAGCCGGTCGCCGCCGGCGCGGAGGACCCGTACCACCGTGGCCTGTCCCGACGTGAGGTCGGTGACCTCGCCCTGCCAGCCCGCGCCAGCGGCGGGCGAGATGCGCAGCCGGTAGCGGCGGTCCGGCTGCCAGGGGTAGTCGCGGGTGTTCGGGTCGTTCGGGGTGCTGGGCAGGCCGGAGACCGAACCGGCTAGCACCTGTCCGCCGGGTGCGTACCCTCCCCAGTTGACGGCGGCACGGCCGGGGTGGTTCCGGTTCCGCTGCAGACCGAGGTGGGCGGAACCGTGATCGGTGGAGCCGTCTGCGAAGGATGCCTGGAGGGCCCAGAAGTACAGCCGGTCGGCCGCCGGCGGCACGATCACCTCGAGCACCGCCGACACCTCGACCAGCGGCTCGTCGGTGTCGAGGATCCAGCTGAGGTGGAACGAGGAGGCTCCGTTGGCCGAGCCCGGCTCGCCCCGCACCCGCTCGCCGGATCGGCCGCCTGACGACCAGGGCCATCGCCGCGCCATCGACCACAACCCTATGGGCAGCGGACGCGTCGCCGCCGGCCACGGCAGTCTGGCCGTGGCCGCCCCCGGTTGGAGGCGGGCGCCATCGGGAACGTTCTGAGGGTCGCCGGTTGTTGTAACCACAGCAGAGCGACGGACCCGACCAGCAGATCGCTCGTCCGGGTTCCGAGGAGGTTCCCGTGCAACAGTTCACCCCCGACCAGGCGATCCGGGCCCAGGCTCTCATGACCGCCCGCTGGGTGGCGCGGGCCGAGACACGGGGGCTGCGCATCGGCATCTGGGTGCTGATCCTCGGTTCGCTGGCCCTCCCCCAGCCGGCGGGTTCCATCGTCGGCGGGGTCAACCTGCTGGTGATCCTGGGCCAGCTCGTCTGGTCGTCGCGCATCGCCGCCCGGGCCCGCCGTGAGTTGGCGGTGGCCGACGCGGCCCGGCTTCGCACGGTCTTCGAGCAGCTGCGCACGCTGCCGGGTCCGCGCCGCACCTTCGAGGCCCTCCACGCCGCCCTGGCGGGCGTGGGCGTGGCAACCGGCGGTGGCGCCCGTGTGGCGACTGCTGGCCCTGTCGCTCCCGCCGTGGCGAAGGTCGTCGACGACGGGCTCACCTGCTACGAGCGGAGCAGCCACATCCCGGGATGTCCCCACCGCCCGCTCGACGGCAGCGCCACGCCCTAGCTGAGACTAGCGGCAGCCTGCTTGTCCGCCTGATCTTCGGGTACGGGCACGACGCGTTTGGTGACGGCGAGGTGCTGGGGGTGGAGCCTCCTCCTACGCCCTGAGCCGCGCCATCGCCGGTGATGCGAGGATGCCTGGCGTGCCGCACCTGTCGACCCGCTCGCAGCTGATGGTGGCCGGACGGGTCGCTCTCGGCGTCGCTTGCCTGGCCGCCCCCGGGGTCGTGGTGCGGCTCCTCGGCTTCCCCGAGCGGTCGGCCGGCATGCGCGTGCTGGCCCGGATGGTCGGCGTGCGCGATCTGGCCGTCGCCCTGGTGCTAGTGTCCACCGCGACCGACGCCGAGTCCCACCGGAGGGCCGTTCAGGTCGCCGGGCTCGTCGACATCGGAGACGTCGCCGCCGTCGCCCTGGGTGCGGCGGTCGACCCGGCGCTGCGCCCGGCCGCCATCCGTAACCTGCCGTTCGCCGGCGGCTCGGCCGTCTTCTCCTTCCTCGCCGCCCGCTCCACCTGAGCCGAGGCGCCGAGCCGACTGGCCCCCGCGCCCAGCAGGCTGATCTCGGCTTGGGAGGGAGCGGGTGACGGGAATCGAACCCGCGTTCTCAGCTTGGGAACAGGATCCAGGGCATTCGTGCACGTCCGTCAAAGTGCATCGTCGCAGGTCACAGGCTTGCCCGGACAAGAGCGGACGCCTGCGAACTCACGCGACCGCGGGATGAGCGCGGGATGGATCGGGTTCTGCGACCAGCGGACATCAAGCTCGCAGCTACGTGGAGAGCCTGACGACCCTGACCTGGCGACGACGTGAGGGGCCGCCGTCGTCATCGATGACCACCTGCTGCGGGACGTCCTGACCGCAGAGCGCCCACACCACTGGTGAACCTGGGCTGGCATCCCCGGTCGGAGTGGAAGCGGGCCAAACCCACTCCCGAACCCGAACCAAGGCTCCGTCCGCCAACCCCAGCGCACAACGCACCCCGCCACGACCGAGCACCCGAGGAGGAGGACGACGTCGGGGACGAGCTCGACGGCGCGGCCGATGGCCTCCCTCGCCGTTGTGGGCCACGGGACCACCTCGATGCGCCCGCCGATGCTGAGCCCGCCCCGAGGCCCTGGAGGAACTCCGACGGGTCGTCGGCGATCAGGACTCGGACGGGCGAGATGGGAGGTCGGTGGCGGAGCTGTCAGTCACGGGCGGGCGGGAGCATACGTGGGCAGCTCCCGGCCGACGGTACTGGTGTAGTGGTCGCGACGGCGTCGGATGAAGGGCAAGCTTCCGGTGGTCGAGGACGCTGGTGGTGGTCGTGGTGCCGTGTTCGCCTGGATGATGGATGAGCGTCGGCGCCGAAGTCTCGCCAAGGGTGCTGCGGTTCTTCGGTCGTAGTTGGGACCCCGTCACTTGTTCAGGATCCTGTACCGGTCTTCGTCACAGGCCTTCTGGGGCGAGCTGCCCGGTGCGGTCGGATGGGTCTCGGGGGGTGTCATGGGGTGCTCTGCACTGGTGGACGTCGCTACCTGCTGGGGGTCCGGAGCGGCGGGAGCGGCGGGGGCCGGGGTCGGTGTCGCTCCGGCCGATGTGCCGTGCCAGCTGCTGCATCTCGGTTTGGTTGTCGTGTCTGGTGTCGGCGAGGGCGAGGAGCCGGGCGAGGGTGAGCCTTTCCCATGCGGGGACGGCGGGGGGCGGCGGTCCGTAGCCGTTCAGGAACGAGTTCCGAACGGTGGCCGCTAGTTGGGGTGGCCAGATGCCGAGGAGTTCTTGGCGGGTGATGTGGCCGAGGAAGTTGCCGAGGTCGAGGCTGGCCGGGGCCATGGCGGCGTCGTCGAGGTCAGCCCAGCGCACCTGGCCGTCCGGCCCGACGATGGCTTGGGCGGGGTGGCAGTCGCGGTGGGCGGGGAGGAGCGGTTCGGGGGTGGGCGCCGGGTCGGCGCGGAGGAGGTCGTTGATGGCGTGGGCCGTGCGGGGGCCGGCGGTTCTCTGGAGCTGGGTGGTCTCCTGGTCGATTTCCCATGCCCGGTCGAGGATGGCGCCGCAGTGGTGGAGGGCGGCGAGCGCTCGTCCGGCTGCTTCGGCTGCAGCCGGCAGCTGGGCGGGGGCGAGGTCGGTCAGGGGTTGTCCGGGGAGGAACTCGATGAGTCCGATGTGGCCGGTTGCGTCGACGGCGAGGGGTGTTGGCACGATGGCGGCGGCGTTGGTGGTGGCTAGGACTCGTAGGCGGCGGTCGTTGCCGCGGGCGCGGGGGTTGGCGAAGGCCTTGAGGATCGCTGGTCCCGACGGGGTGATGATCTGGGCTGTGGCGCGTCGGCCTGGCAGGTGACGCAGGATCTTCACGACTTTTGCGCCGGGGCACATCGCTGCCGCGGCTCCGCTCCAGTCGGGGAGGCCTGGGTCGGACCAGGCGGGGTGCTGGGACAGCGTCACGCCAGCGGGAGGCGGGAGCGGGGCGAGGCGGCGAGGATGTCGGCTGCCCGGTGTGTCCAGTCGTGGGCGTTGAGGGCGTGGTGGCGTGCGGCGGTGGCGCGCTGCTGCGCGGGTCCGGGTTCAGCGAGGATGCGTCGGACGGCCGTGGCCAGGGCGTGGGCGTCGCCGGCGGACACGAGGTCGCCCCATCTTCCGTTTTCGAGGATGGTGCGCACCTGGCCGATGTCGCTGGCTACGACGGGTGTTCCGGCGGCCAGGTACTCGAAGAGCTTGAGGGGGGAGAAGGAGAACCCATCGAGCCTGGGGTAGGGCGCCAAGGCCACGTCGAGGGCGCCGAGGAACGTCGGGATCTGTTCGTGGCCGAGGGCGCCGAGCCAGCGCACCCGAGCGGCCACGCCCAGGGCTGCGGCCACCTCCTCCAGCTCGGCGCAGTGAGGTCCGTCGCCGGCGACGACCAGCTCGACGCCGGGAAGGTGGCCGAGCGCGGCTAGGGCCACGTCAAGTCCGTGCCAGGGCCGGAGGCTCCCGGTGAAGCCGATCAGCTGGCCGTCGGGAGGGAGATCCAGCGCCCGTCGGGCGCCCCCTCTGTCGGCCGGCTCGGCGAAGAGCCTGGCGTCGACCCCGTTGGGCACGACGATCGTCGCCGGCCCCGGCGCCACCCGCTCGACGGACGCCGCCACCTCGGCGCTCACGCACACGCGCAGGTCGGCTCGGCCGAGCACCTCGCGCTCACGACTGGAGGCCTCGTCGGCCAGGATCAAGCCACGCCACCGGGCCTCCTCCTCGGCCAGCAGAGCGTTGACCTCGATGACGTGGCTCGCCCCGGTCGTTGCCGCCAGGCGCGCGCCGGCCGTGCCGAACAGGCTCAGTCGCTCGTAGAGGAGATCCGGCTGGAAGGCGGCCAGGCCGGCGGCCGCCCCCTCGAGGACCTGATCGACCATCCGGAGCTTGCGCCGCTCCCGCTCGATGCCGTCACCCCGGCCCGGATGGGCGAAGAGGAGGCAGTCGAGCCCAGCCGGAGGGTCCCCGGGACCCGCCACCGCGATCAGCTTGACGTCGTGGCCCAGCCGGGAGAAGGCGCTGGCTATGGCGCACAGGTGCAGCGACGCCCCCTTGGTGCCTGGCACCCGCACGCCCAGGTCCGTGCACAGGACGGCGATCCTCATCGACCGGCCATCTCGGGGTGGCTCTGCTGGCTCGGGGTTCGGAACAGCGCCGCGAGGTCGCGAGCGCTGCGGTCGGGGTCGAACTCCTCGCCGACCAGGCGGCGGGCGTCCCGGCCCAGGCGGTCAGCCAGCTGGCGGCTGCGCCACATCCGATCGATGGCCTCGGCCAGCGCCTGCGGGTCGTCAGGGGCCACGAGCAGCCCAGTCCGGTCGTGCTGCACGAGCTCGGGGATGCCGGCCACGTTGGTGGAGATGACCGGCAGCCCGCGTGCCATGGCTTCGAGGAGGACGGTGGGCATCCCGTCACGGTCGCCGTCCTCGGCCACCCGGCAGGCCAGGGCGACCATCGAGCACCGGTGGTAGGCGTCGTGCACCGCCTGCGATGGCTGCGGTCCGAGGAGGTGCACGCGGCCTTCGAGGCCCAGCTGGGCGACGAGGTCGCGCAGCTCATCAAGGAGGGGCCCTCCTCCTACCAGTTCCAGCTCGGGGGCGGGGCCTTCCCGGGTCTGGTTCAGCAGGCCGATGGCCCGGATAAGGGTGTCGATGCCCTTCTTCGGCACCAGCCGGGCCACGCAGAGCACCGGGCCGCCGGGGCGGCGCAGCTGCGGGGCTGCGAGGGCGACGCCGTTGGGGATGTACCGCACAGGGGTGTCGGGCAGCACCGACTGCAGGTGGCGCTCGTTGTACCGGGAGACGGTGACCACGGCCGAGGCCCCGGCCACCCGCCTAGCGAGGAGGGGCTGGTTGTCGGCGGAGAAGATGTCCTTGGCGTGGGCGGTGACGCTGAAGGGCGTGCCGGTAAGCGCCGCCGCTGAGCGGGCCACCTCGCTGGCCCCGGTGGCGAAGTGGGCGTGGAGGTGAAGGGTCCCGAGACGCTGGGCGCGCTCAGCGACCACGCCGGCCTGCAGGAATCGCCGCCACGTCCCGTTCCGCCGTGCCTCCCGAGCCTCCCGCCACCACTGACGGGGCCGCCGCCGGAGGACGGCGGTGTGGGCCATGGCCACGTTCCGGTGGCGCAGGCGGGGGGAGGTCGGGAGGTAGTGGACGTCGGCGCGGAGCTGCGCCAGCTCGGGGTGGTGGTGGCCGGCCTCGGGCGGCAGCAACGCCTGGACGACGATGCGCACGCCCTGCGCCTCGAGGTGGAGCATCTCCTGAAGGATGAACGTCTCGGACAACCGTGGGAACCGCTTGACGACGTAGACGACCGGCGCGTCAGGGGTCGGGCTCATCGGGCCACGAGGGGGCGGCGTCGCGGCTGAAGGTTCTGCAGGCGGGCCAGATGGGCGTAGGCGCCGTCGGCTCGCAGTAGCTGGGCGTGCGTGCCCTCCTCGATGATGCGGCCGCCACCGAGCACCAGCAGCCGGTCGGCCTTGCGCACCGTGGACAGGCGGTGGGCGATCACCAGCGTGGTGCGGCCGCGTTGGAGGTTGGCCAAGGCCTGCAGGACGAGCGCCTCGGACTCGGCGTCGAGGGCGCTCGTGGGCTCGTCGAGCACCAGGATCGGGGCGTCGCGCACGATGGCCCGGGCGATGGCGATCCGCTGGCGCTGCCCGCCGGAGAGGTCGGCCCCCCGCTCGCCGACCACGGTGCCCAGGCCGGCGGGCATCTGGTCGGCGAACTCGTCCACCAGGGCCAACCGGGCGGCCTCGGCGATGTCCCGGGAGGTGGCGCCGGCGCGGCCGAGAGCGATGTTCTCGGCCAGGGTGCCTCGAAACAGCACGCTGTCCTGCAGCACCAGGGCGACCTGGGACCGGAGGGAGGCGAGGGTGTAGTCGCGGGCGTCCCGCCCGTCGATCCGCACGACCCCACCCGTGGGGTCGAAGAACCGGGGGAGGAGTGAGACGAGCGTGCTCTTGCCCGATCCGGTGGCGCCCACGATGGCGACCACCTCGCCCGGTGCCACCGACAGGTCGATGCCGTGCAGCACCTCCTCGCGGCCATACGAGAACGTGACGCCCTCGAAGCTCACCGCTCCGGCCAGGCGACCTGCCGGCCGTGCGCCGGGCCGGTCGGCCACCTCGGGCTCCTCGGCCAGGATGGCGGCGATCCTCTCACCGCAGGCGCTCCCCCGGCTGACCACGTAGGTCAGCTTGGCCAGGGCCTTGATCGGCTTGTACAACGAGCTGATGTAGGTGAGGAACACCAGCAGCAGGCCCAGGCTCATCCGTCCGGCCAGGACCCGGTTGGCCCCGAACCACAGCAGGACGGCGGTGGCGATGGCCCCGGAGATGTCGACGGCCGGCCCCAGCCGAGCCTGGTAGCGGATGGCCCGAAGGCTGGCGGTCAGGCTCTCGTCGCCGAGGTCGTGGAACTCCGCCTCCGAGCGCTTCTCCAGCGAGAACGCCTGGACGACCTGAATGGCGCTGAGGTGCTCGCTGGCCACCGCGGCCATGGCGCCGTCGACCCGTCGCGCCTCGCGGGTGGCGTCCTTCATGTGGCGGGTGGTGCGGCCCACGGCCAGAGCCATAAACGGCGTCGTCACCAGGGTCAAGGCGGCCAGCGCCGGATCGACCGCCACCATCACGACGAGCATCCCCACGATGAGGAGGATGTTCGGCAGGAGCACGGCGAGCGACTGCACCAGCAGGTCCTGAACCCGGTCGACGTCGGCCGTGACGCGAGCGGCCAGGTCCCCCACCCGGTTGCGGCCGTGATAGCGCAGCGAGAGACGCTGGATGTGGGCGAACAGGTCGAGACGGACGTCGTTGCCGATGCGCTGGCCGGCCCCCTCCATCAGCTTGGTCGAGTAGTAGTCGGCCAGCGCCCCACCGACGACCAGGACGACGAGCAGAGTGACGGCTGCGGTCAGGATGCTCTGCGGGCTGGCCGAGAAGGGGAGGTGGTTCGTGGCGGTGTCCTTCCGCAGCACGTCGTCGACGACGATCTTCAACGGCCACGGGGCCGCCAGCCCGAGCCCGATGTCGAGCACGGCGAGGGCGGCGCCCACGGCCAGGACTCTGCGGAACGGGACCATGTAGCGCCGGAAGCGCCCGAGGGTCGGGATCAACGCCGAACCCAGGCCAGCTCACGAACCGCCAGCGCCGCCCGGGCCGCTCCGTCGAGGGAGATCCCGGCGCCGGCCAGTCGCCGTGGGCACAAGCCGTGGGGCCGGTCGAGGAGGGCCCCGACGCCCGCTGGATCAGCACCGGCGTCGACGACCTGGGCCAGGCCCAGGGCCTCCAGCCGCTCGGCTCGGATCAGCTGCTCCTGGCGAGGGTGGCGACGGGGCACCAGGATCGGGCGCCGGCCGGCGGCGAGCGCCTCCACGGTCGAGTTGCACCCGGCCATCTCCAAGATGGCATCGGCCCGGGCAAAGAGGGCTCCGCACGCATCCTGGTGCTTGCGCACCCTGATCCGGGCGCACGCCGGAGAGCCCGCCACCAGCTCATCCAGCCGGGCGGTGTCCGCATACGGCCCGGCGGCCAGCTCCACGGTCCAGGCCGTCTGGCGCTCGGCCACGGCGACCCCGAGAGCGAAGACGTCGGCGCCGTCGCCGCCACCGCCGGCACTGACCGCCAGGAGGCGCCCGACCCGCTTCGAGGTCGGTGCCTCCTGGACGACCCAGCCGCAGTAGGACGCAGGCAGCGGCATGCCGTACTCGGACCCGTGGTCACAGAAGTGGCGGGCGCCGTAGACGAGCGCCCGGTCGAACAGGTCCTCCACCCCCTGCCAGCCTTCCCCGGCCAACTCCATCCGCACGGTCTCGGCGTCGTCGAGGATGTCCCGGAGCCCCAGCACCAGGCGAGCGCCCCGGCGGCGGGCCCGCTCCAAACCAGGCCTGAGCTCGCCCGCCGTCCCGTAGGGATGGCGGTCTACCACGATCACGTCGGGGTCGAAGCCGTCCACCGTCTCGGCGAACCGGACGGCCCGCTCAGCCAAGGCCGCCTCGAAGCTCATGCCGGCCGCCCGGTACCCGCGCGAGCTGTCCTTCACCAGCGGCGGCACGCGGACGACAGAGATCCTCGGATCGGCCTGCCACGGAAGATCAGCAGCCAGACCGGTCACGATCACCACCGACGCGTCCGCCTCAGCGGCCAGCACCGCCGACGCGATCACGGTGTTCCGCCGCACATGCCCAAGGCCGAACCCGTCATGAGAGGAGAACAGGTACCGAGCCATCAGGACGTCATCACTGGGTCGATCTCGGTGCGGACACGCTCGTCCATCGGCACCTTGCTCCCAGCCTTGAGCCCAATGTTGACGGCCCGGTCGGCGGCCTCCCATTCCATTGGGACCGGGCGATGTCTTCGCCGTGCTGCTGGCCGGGGTTGCTCCGCCGCAATGTCCTCGGCCTGCGTCTGGCTGATGTGAGTGGCCGCGGCTGGTCGGCACCGTCTCGCCCGCCGCCGGCGGCTTGTGCGACGGGGCTTTCCCCCGTGGCCGTGGCCTCGGCAAGCTTGCCTTGTCGGACCGCAATTTGGGGTTCGGCCAATGAGCGGCGGCGGTCGTGGAGGCCGGGCGTCACCTCCGGTTCGGTCACCCCGGCAGCAAGGAAGGCGCTGATCTCATCGAGGTCCTGATGCTCTGCGGAGATAACCCCGCAGGAACGATCGTTGTGATGGCACGTGGGCACCGTGGAGAATCCTCTTGATCAAGGTCGACAGGAAGAAGTTGGACGTCATCCCCGCCCGGCCGAGGGCGCCTGGCTCCGCAGGGCGACGAGGCGGATGCGGGAGAGTCCGCAGGCCGGCTGCGGGCCTCTCCCGGTTGGTAGCTGCTGCCGGTTAGGGCCGGCCGGGGTGGGCCGGGGGGACCTGGGCGGGGAGGCGGCCGGCGGCGGGGGTGCTGGCGGCGGTGCTGAGGCCGGTGGCGCTCTGGGTGCCGGTGCCGGCGGGGGGGGTGGTGGCCGGAGGGCTGGCGGGCACCGAGGCGGGGACGTGGCCGGCGGCCGGGGTGCCGGCGGCGGTGCCGAGGCCGGCGGAGCTCTGGGTGGCGGCGGTGGCCGGTCGGCCGCCGGGGACGGCGGTCGGGGCGTGGCCGGCCGCGGGGGTGGTGTTGGCCTGGTCGAGGCCGTTCTGGCCGGGGGCGGCCGGACGGTTGGCGGTCCCGTTCAGCTTGGCGTCGGTGCTGACGGTCTTGCCGTCGACGCCGCCGTCGCGGGCGTCGGTGCTGACCGTGCCCCCGAAGGTGGCGCGGGGGCTGGCCTTGTCAGGGAAAGAGAACGGCGTCACCGCCTCGACGCCAGTGGCCACGGCGTGCTGCGCCGGAGCGGGCAGTACGCCGGCAGCTCCCCCGCCCACGGTGACCGCCGCAGCGGCGGCGCTGATGCCGAAAGCGGCCTTGGCGGCCACGCTGAGCCCAGCCAGGAACTCTCCGATGATCATCTTCTTCTTCCTCCACGTTGGTAGTCCGGCCGCCTGCGACGCAGGCCCGGTGACGTTGCTTGCTGCTGTCGCCAGCAGGTCGCCCTTTTCTGTGGAGAAGCCGTCAGCCAGCATGGCCGCCAGCAGCAGCGAGGGGGCCGGGGCCGGCCCGGTCGTCATGCTGTGCAGGTCCTCGACGAGCCCGGCCAGCGGGGCCAGCTCTTCATCGGCCAGCTGGCCGGTGAAGAACGCCTCGATGGCGGCGTCGTCGAGCTGTGGGCGTTGGGGCATCTCGGTGTCGTAATCGCCGCCGTCGGTCACAGGGGTACGCCCTCCCGGTCAACAACTTTGCGGGCGGCGACCAGAGCCCGCCGCTGGAGTGCCTTCACCGCCCCCTCCGACTTCCCCAGGGCGGCTGCCACCTCCTCGACGGTCAGCCCGCCCACCAGCCGGAGGAGCAGGACGTCGCGCTGGTCGGGCACTAACCGGTCGCACACCTCCCGGACCCGCTCGGTGCTCAACCGACGCAGTGCCTCCTGCTCCGCGCTCGGCCCCGACGGGCCCTGGTCGGGCTCCAACCCGCAGACCGGCGGGGGGCGGCGCCCGGAACGGCGTCGCTCATCGGTCAGCCGGCGGTGGGCGATCGTGAACACCCACGAACGGAACTGCTCCTCCGAGCCGGCGAACGACCCCAGGCTGCGGAACACCCCGAGGAACACCTCGCTGGTCAGATCATCCGGCTCCGCCGCCCCCTGAGCCCGCAGATAACCGGCCACCACCGGCGCCAACGACACCCACAGCTCCTCGGCCGCCCAGCCCGCGCCCGCCTGCGCCGCGCCCAGCACCGCCTCGAACGACGCACCGATCCGATCAGGCACCCGACGACCCGGGCCGATCACGACCACAACCATCGGCATCCTACGCCACTTCTTGAGCGATCAGACCCAAACGTCCTCTCCGACGACGAACTGGTTCCGGTTGACCTGCCCCCGTGAGAGCCCGGCGTGCAGCGGCCGCCCTCAACGACTGGACGTGCACTGCGTGCTCGGGCACCGGTGAGCTGCTGATCATGGAGAGTCCGGGACCTGTGCGCCTCAGGTGTGCTGACCGACCACCTGGTCCTTCTGCCCGCCGGCGATGCCGCCCTGAGCCGCCGGGCCAAGGAGGCGAGTGCACTGTCGGCGGTCGTGGTGCGCTTCAGTCGGTCCCGACGCCGGTACGAGCGCAGATGGCTTCTCGTCGAGGAAGCCGCCCTCGACCAGGCCGAGCAGGACTGTCTGGCCGACGAGGCTCGCAGCCGGCGCCGTCAGCGCGAGGAGCAGCGACGCCGCGAGCAGGGCCTCGAGTTCCTAGCCGAGCTCGCCGCCGAGATCAGGCAGCTGTTTCCAGCATGCCCTCCAGAGCGGGTCGAGGCGATTGCGAAGCACGCCGGCATCCGCCGTCGGCCGTGCCCTCGACCCTGTGGCCGTCAGCCTTGCAGTGGTCGCGTCCGCGCAGCACATGGATACCCCTTACGACGCGCTGCTGATGTCTGGGGTGGCTCGGGCGGATAATCGTGCTCAGGTCGCCGATCGGATCGAAACTGTCCTCGACTCCTGGAGGGCGGCAGTGCGCTGACGGGACTAGCGCCGCACCGCCGTCGTTCCTCAGCAGCGCCGCAACAAGATCGACCGGAGGCGGTTACCAGGGATCGCGACGGCACCGGCTCCTATCCGGACGAGATAGGGGCAAGTCTGTGCCAGTCAGCAGGGGGTCGTGGTCAGACCGAGGAGAGCACGAGGCGGGTTCGTTCGGGAGGCGTTCGGCGAGGCGGTGGTTCCGAGTGGCCACGGACCGAGGCTTCTGAAGTTCGCTGTCGCGACGGCGGTCCTGAGGGGCCGTATGTAAGTGGACCTTCAGCTGCGAGGTAGTGGGATGGCCCAGCACGCCCGTGACATCGAACGCCGATCGGTCGCCGACACGTCGAAGAGGAAGTCGCCGTGACCGGTGCCCAACCGGCGGAGCCCGGTCAGTTGCTCCTCAGCCCCGTGCAGGCGGCCAAGCGGCTCGGGATCGGGCGGAGCACGCTCTACCTGCTCCTGGCCGACGAGCAGCTCGAGAGCGTGCACATCGGGGCCCGCCGGCTCGTACCGGTTGATGGGCTCGAGCGGTACGTCGAGCAGCTTCGGCGAGGAGAGGCTGGTGCTGACCCGGCCGATGGCACACTGGGACGGTCCGCTGCCGTGCCGAGGCCCAGCCGGCGGCGCCAAGGCGGGCCCTCGCAGCCGACGCTGCCTCTGTCGACGTAGCGCCTCACGCGCTCCACCACGCCGAGGAGAGACATGGCGACGGTCAACCGGCGTCGGACCGACAAGGGCGAGTGGCGATACGACGTGCGCTACCGCATCAACGGTCGGCCCATCGAGCGGGCCTTAAAGCGGCGCCAGGATGCGGAGGCCTTCCGTCGACAGGTCGAGGCGGCTGAGGTCCGTGGCGTGGTCGTCGATCCTCGGCGCTCCTTCGAGCGGCTCGGGGAGTACGCCCAAGCCTGGCTGGCGTCCCGCCGCCGGGTCGACGGGCGGCCGCTCCCCGCACGGTGGAGCTGTACAGGGATCTCCTCGACCGGCTGATCCTTCCGACGTTCGATCAGGCACGTCTCTCCACCATCCGGACCGAGCATGTCCGGGCGTGGCTCGGCACCGCTGCGACAGCAACCAGCCCTGGTCAGGCGGCCAAGGCGTACCGGCTGCTGCGGACGATCCTGACCACGGCGGTGGAGGACGAGCGGCTGGCGCTCAACCCCTGCAAGATCCGGGGCGGAGGCGTTGAGCGGGCCGCTGAGCGGCCGTTCGTCGACGCCGAGGTCGTGCTCGACCTCGCTGGTGCCATCGAGAAGCGCTACCGGGCCCTGGTCCTGCTTGCCGGGTTCGGGGGTCTCCGGCTGGGTGAGCTGCTCGCGCTCCGGCGCAGTGACGTCGGCGCCGTCGTGCGGGTCGAGGTCCAGGCGGTCGAGCTGCGGACCGGCGACCGCATCGTAAGCGCTCCCAAGACCGATCCCGGCCGGCGCGCTGTGCACCTACCAGCCGTCGTCACGATGGCCCTGGAGACTCACCTCCTGGGGTACACGGGGGCCAGGCCAGATGCCCTGGTCTTCACCGGCCCCCTGAGCGAGGCCCTCCGGCGAGCGACCCTCTACAAGGCCTGGGACGAGGCCCGCAGGGCCGTCCGATGGCCGACGTTGTGACTCCATGACCTACGGCATGCGGCGGGCACGCTGGCGGCCCAGACGGGCGCAACGCAGCGGGAGCTGATGGCTCGCCTCTGGCACGCCACCCCTTCTGCAGCGCAGCGGTACCAGCATGCCGCCGAACGCCGCGACGCGGACATCGCGGCCGGGCTCGACCGGATGGTCGACGTCGTTAGGCGCCGCAATCCGGGCCGCCAGACGAGCCACGGGACGACCTGATGGCTGAGCCCAAGAAGAAGCGTCAGCGCAGCGGCGAGGCGCTCCCCGACGAGGCTGCGTTCGTTGTGAGGGCCGATCTGCTCGCCGGCCGCTCTCGCTGAGTCGGCTCGGGAGAACCACGTGGTCTACGGCTTCTACGGGGTCTCGGTGTTCGCCGAGGTTGGGGGGTTCACGTCGGAGGACATCGCGTCGACCAAGCTCCGGCGAGCGAGGTGGCTGGTGCTCTTCACCGCTCGGGGCGTTGCTGGCCAACGGGCTGGAGCTTTGGGACATGGGACAGGCGCCGCACTACGACATCGTGCACGGCGATCTCGACGCGCTCGTCGGCCGTATTCTTGGCTGCGAGCACCGAGTCGTCGAGAACCCACCGCTTGCGCAAGGAGATCCGTCGTGACGCCCCCCATCCAGCTCCGGAGCGACCTCAACGCCGAGGACGACAACGGCGAGAACTGGGTACTCGTCGGCAGCGCTGGTGACCCCTCGGAGGTGCGGGTCGGGGCCTTGATGGTGGCGGGAACGCCCGGCTTCTGGTCGGTCGTTCGGATCACCGCTGTCGACCCCGACGGGCAGGTCCACTTCGTGCAGCTCGACCGGGACGACCCGGCCGCCCGAGCGCTCCTGGCAACCGTCGCCTGACTGCGACGTTGATCTCACCGCCGGACGCAGCCGGACGGGCACGGTCACGAGCAGCATCCGAGTGCGATAACCGGACGACCACAAGGGCCTCGGACGAAGCGCCCGCGGGATGGACGCGGGATGGAGCCAGAACCGAGGCCTTCGGACGACCGCCCGGCGGAGGCACAAAGGGCCTTTGAGCTGGGCTTTCGTCGGAGAGCGGGTGACGGGAATCGAACCCGCGTTCTCAGCTTGGGAAGCTGATGTTCTACCTCTGAACTACACCCGCGAAGGGAGGTTAATGCTAGCGAACCTCAGGCCAGAGCCGTGTGGCCGGTTCCGGAGCCGTCGCCGAGCCCGTGACCCCGAAGTGATCTTTCGCGTGACCTCGTGGATCGGGACGATGCGGCACGGGGCACGAGGGGAGAGTACCAAGGGGCCTCCTGGCCAGGGTGTCGTCCGAGACGAGCGGCAGCTCGTGAGCGACGGCTGATGCTGATGGCCTTGCGGGTGTATGCTCGTCATCGGCGATGGGGCTCGCCGTAAGTGCCTTGAGGCTGATGGCTCCTACTTGACGTTTTGCTGTACGTCGTAGGAGCGCGCTCGGTCATGCCGGATCCGGAGAGCGCGACGTACGCACCTGGCCCGGCTGAGGAGAGCGAATGTTCCGGCGAGGTTCTGTCAGCAGCGGCAGGGATCGGCTTCAGGGCCCTCGGAGGGTGAAGCTGGGGCCCTGGCCGGCGCACAGGAGTCAGACGCGCCGCCACCGGGTGCATGAGACGGTCCGGGATCTTGTGCACTTCGACGTCGGCGAGCAGGTCGACCTGTTCAGCCACCTGGCGAAGTGGATCGTGCTTGGGGCCGTTGTCGGCGTCCTGGCCGGCGCCGCCTCGGCTGGCTTCCTGGTATCGCTGACGTGGGTCACCACGACCCGCGAAGCCCATCCATGGCTGTTGTTCGCGCTGCCGCTGGCCGGCTTCGTCGTCGGGCTCGCCTACCACTACGGCGGTGGCCGAGCCTCGGAGGGCAACAACCTGATCATCGGCGAGATCCATGAGCCGCAGGCCTGGGTGCCTCGGCGGATGGCGCCTCTTGTCTACCTCGGCACCGTCCTGACCCACCTGTTCGGAGGGTCAGCCGGACGGGAGGGAACGGCCATACAGATGGCGGGCAGCCTGACCGACGGCTTCAGCCGTGTCGTGCGACTGGCCCAGGTCGACCGGCGTCTGCTGCTGATAGCGGCGATCGCCGGTGGGTTCGGGTCGGTGTTCGGGGTGCCGTTCGCGGGATGCGTGTTCGCCCTCGAGGTTCAATCGGTCGGTCGGCTGCGCTACGACGCCCTCGTCCCCGCTCTCTCGGCCTCGATCGTGGGCGATCTCGTGGTGCGTGGCCTTGGCGTGCACCACACCCCCCTGCCGCACCTCACCGACGTCGCCATCACCGCCCCCCTGCTGGCCAAGGTCGCCCTCGCCGGCCTGGCGTTCGGTCTGGCGTCGGTGCTGTTCGCCGAGCTCACCCACGGCATCAAGCGAGCCTTCGCCGCATCGGTGACCTGGCCGCCGGCCCGGCCGCTGATCGGTGGCTCAATGGTGATCGGCCTGACGTTGCTGGTCGGGAGCCGTGACTACCTCGGCCTGTCGATCCCGCTCATCACCAGGTCGCTCGCCGGGGGCGCCGGCGTCATCGCCTTTGCCTTTGCCTTGAAGCTGCTGTTCACCGCCGTCACGCTGGGCGCCGGCTTCCAGGGGGGCGAGGTGACACCGCTGTTCGTGATCGGCGCCACACTCGGGGCCAGCCTCGGCCACCTGCTCGGCGTCCCCGTGCCGCTGATGGCCGCCCTCGGGTTCGTGGCGGTGTTCGCAGGGGCGACCAACACGCCACTGGCCTGCACGATCATGGGGGTCGAGCTGTTCGGTTCGGGTCCTCTGGTGCTGCTCGCCGTCGCCTGCGTCGTGTCCTATGTGTTCAGCGCCCACCGCGGCATCTACGGGACACAGCGCATCGACACGCCCAAGGGCTCCACCAGCGTGGGGTCGCCGTCCGGCGACGAGAGCAGCGAGAGGGCGCTGACCCTCGCCGTGCTGGCACGCCAGCGGCGGCGCTGGCTGCCTGGTCCTCGCAGATCGGCGGCTGAGGAGCTGCCGGCGGCCGCTTCGGGTCACGAGGCCGATGAGGGCGAGCAGGCCGGAGGGTGACGCCGCGGGTGGGCGTCACCGTCGTCACCCCTGCGCGCCACCGCCACCGCGGGGGAGACGGTGGTGCCTCGGTGCCGAGAGGACGAGCTGGGTAGCTTTTTCAAGGTCGAGGGCAGGGCCGGGCGGGCCGGGTTACGCCACGATCAGCCGGCTCCTCGGGCGGGTGGGCACGGCCGGGAGCGCCGGTGGCGGGGTGGCGACCGTGTACCAGAAAGGCTGGGGCGAGCTTCAGCGGGCCGGGTCGGCGAGGCGCTCTCGCAGGCTCGGTGACAGGGCGACCACGGCGGTGGCCAGCGCGGCCAGGGCCGCGCCGAAGCCGAACGCCGGCCGGGACCCGTAGCGGTCCCACAGGGTGCCGGCGATGACGCTGGCCGGCAGCACGAGGAGCCCGCTGGCCGCCGCGTACAGCCCGTAGGCGGCGCCGCGCCGCTCCGGCGGCACCAGCGAGGCGACCCACGCCTTCAGAGTCCCCTCGGCGGCCGCGTAGTAGATGCCGTAGGCGAGGAACAGCGCCCACAGCTGCCATGAACGATCGGCGAAGGCGAAGCCGGCGTACACCAACGCATATGCGGCCCAAGCGAGGAGCAGCAGCGGCCGCCGACCGATCCGGTCGGACAGGCGGCCGAAGGGGATGGCCAGCGCGGCGTAGGCCACGTTGAAGCCGGCGTAGGCGAAGGCGACCTGGGCGACCGACAGGCCGCCGGAGCGGGCCCGGAGGAGCAGCAGGGTGTCCGAGGAGTTGGCCAGGCCGAACACGGTGACGGCGACGAGGAGGACGACGAACGGCCGGGGCAGCTGCAGCTTCTCGCCGGCGGCCCGGCGGGGGGAGGCGGGAGTGTCGTGGACCCGGCGCAGGGTCAGCAGGGCACCCAGCGCCGGCACCACGGCCAGGGCGAAGACCCACCGGAGCCCCGCTTCGCCGTGACCGACGACCAACAGGACGCCGCTGGCGACCAACGGCCCGGCCACCGATCCCAGGGTGTCGAGGGCCCGCTGCACACCGAAGCTGCGCCCGGCCCCGCCGACTGCGGCGTCGGCGGCGACGAGGGTGTCGCGGGGCGCGTCCTTGCCTCCCTTGCCGAACCCGTCGATGACGCGCAGCGCTCCGACGGCGGCGACGCCCGGGGCGAGCGCCATCAGCGGGCGGGCGGCCAGCGAGAGCACGTAGGCCGAGCGGGTGAGCCGGCGGGGCGAGGCACCGCGGTCCAGGAGCCGGGCGGAGGCGAGGCGGGCCGCGGTCACACCTACGGCCAGCGCCCCCTCGACCGCACCCAGCACCGCGGCCGACGCGCCGAGGGCGACGACGACGAACGTGGGCAGCAGCGGGTACACCATCTCCTGGCCCATGCCGCTCCAGAACGCCACCCACCCGAGAAGCGTGACGTTGTCGGGCTGACGGTCGCCGGGACCCGTCCCCTCCCTCACGGTGCCGATCGCCAGACCTGCCGCTGGGCGAGGAGTCCTTCCGCGGCCCCGACGACGCTCACGTTCCGATTCGATCAGACGGCCGGTCCCTGGGGGCAGCGGCGCCAGGCAAGTGCTGGCCGGCAGGCGGGGCGGCGCACATGCTTCCCGTAGCCGCCGCGGCTGAAGGCGGGCTGGGCTGTGCTGCGCTGTGGTCGTGAGTGCAGCCGGCCACCTGGGCTGCCTGCACGTCGGCGAGTGGTGAGCGCGGCTGGGCTCGCACTGGCCGGTCACGTGTGCAGGCGCTGGCGGGCCGTCTGCGCAGGTGGGGCCGGGCTGCGACACTGGTCGTTGCGCATCGGGCCGTACGGGCACGGCGCAGGAGGTGGGGTGGGCCGTGGCCGACCAGAGGATGATCGGCAAGACGGGGCGGGTGACGGGCTCGATCACCCCGGGTCGGCTGGGCGAGGTGATGGTCGAGGTCCGGGGCGGCACGGAGGCCTTCCACGCCTACGCCACCGACGGGGCCGACTCGCTGCCCACTGGCACGCGGGTGGTGGTCGTCGAGTACTTCCCTCCCCGTACCGTCGTCGTGGCCAAGATGTAGTGCCAACCAAAGGAGCGGGAAACCATGCTGATCGTCATCGGTGGGATCGTCGGGGTGCTGGTGCTCCTGGCCGTGCTCTTCAAGCTGATGTGGCGGGTGGCCGAGCCCAACGAGGCGCTCATCATCTCGGGGCTGCGCGAGCACACCCCGAGTGACGCCGTCAGCGAGAGCCTCGGCTTCAAGATCATCACGGGCAAGGGCACCATGGTCCTGCCGGGGGTGCAGACCGTGCGCCGCCTGTCGCTCGACCTGCGTGAGGCCGAGCTCGGCATCGACTGCGTCACCCACCAGGGCATCCCGCTCGGTGTGAAAGGCGTGGTCATCTTCAAGGTCGGCGACGACTTCACCTCGATCGCCAACGCCGCCCGCCGCTTCCTGGACCAGCAGGACAAGATGGACCACCGGGTCCACAACGTCTTCGCCGGCCACCTGCGGGCCATCGTCGGCAACATGACGGTCGAGGAGATGATCCGCGACAGGGAGAAGCTCACCCAGCTCACCCGCGAGTCTTCGGGCACCGAGATGGAGAAGCTCGGCCTCATCGTCGACTCGCTGCAGGTGCAGGAGATCCTCGACCCCACCGGCTACATCGAGAACCTGGGCCGCCCCCACGCCGCCGCCGTGGCCAGCCAGGCCCGGATCGCCCAGGCTTCGGCCGACCGTGAGGCCACCGAGCGCGAGCAGGAGGCCGACGCCCTGAAGGCCGAGGCCCGCCGGGCCAGCCACGTCAAGCAGGCCGGTTACCAGGCCGAGATCGACGACGCCGCGGCCAAGTCCCACCAGGCCGGCCCGCTGTCGGACGCCCACGCCCGCCAGGAGGTGGTGGTCGAGGAGACCAAGGTGGCGGAGCTCGAGGCCGAGCGGGAGGAGCAGCGGCTCCAGGCGTCGGTGCGTAAGCCGGCCGACGCCAAGGCCTATGAGCAGGTGACGCTGTCGAAGGCCGCCCGTGACGCCCGGGTGGCCCAGGCCGAGGCCCAGCGCCAGGAGGTGGAGATGCACGCCGCCGGCAACGCCCAGCGGGTGAAGCTGGAGGCCGGCGCCGAGGCCGACCGGGTCCGGCTGCAGGCCGGCGCCGACGCCGACCACGTGCGGCTCGAGGCGTCGGCCCAGGCCGAGGCCACCCGCTCGATAGGTGACGCCGAGGCGGCGGCCACCCAGGCCAGGGGCCTGGCCGAGGGTGAGGCGGTGCGGGCCAAGGGCCTGGCCGAGGCGCAGTCGATCAAGGCCAAGGCCGACGCCCTGGCCGAGAACCAGGACGCCGTCATCGGCCAGCAGCTGGCCGAGCAGTGGCCGCAGATCGTCGAGGCGGCGGCCAAGCCGTTCGGCGAGATCGATCAGATGATCGTGCTGAACGGCGCCCAGGGCCTGTCCGAGGCGCTGGCCCAGGCCATGTCCCAGGGCGTCGCCGGGCTGCAGCTGGCCCGAACGCTGCTGGCCGGCCCGGGCTCAAACGGGCACAACGCGAACGGCGAGGCCAAGCCGGCGTCGACGCCCGTGGCCCGCGGCGATCAGACCCCGCCCTAGCCG
>JBBSHM010000037.1:0-24035 GCA_038253125.1 Acidimicrobiales bacterium | reverse complement strand
GATGCTCGGCTCCCTCGGCGTCGGCTGGATGGGCGGGGCCCGGAGGCGCTCGGTGGTCGAGGCGGGGCTGGCTGAGGTCTTCGTCGTCGCCGCCGCCGATCCGGGGGCGGCGGCCGCCGCCGCCGCCGAGGTGGGGGCCAGGGATGTCCGCCCCGACTCCCTACTGGCCGGCGACCTCGACCTGGACGGGCTCGTCATCGCTACGCCCAGCGCCCTGCACGCCGAGCAGGCCGTCACCGCGCTCGGAGACGGGGTGGCGGTGTTCTGCCAGAAGCCCCTGGGCCGCACGGCCAACGAGTGCACCGCGGTGGTGGACGCGGCCCGGTCGTCCGACTGCCTGCTCGGGGTCGACCTCTCCTACCGGTTCGTCAAAGGCGTGAGGCGGATGGCCGAGGTGGTGGCGGCCGGCGGCATCGGCCGGCCCTACGCCGCCGAGCTCTGCTTCCACAACGCCTACGGGCCCGACAAGCCGTGGTTCCTCGACCCGGCGCTGGCCGGCGGCGGATGCGTGATGGACCTCGGCACCCATCTGATCGACCTCGGCCTGGAGATGTTCGGTCGGCCGGCGGTCGAGCACGTGACGTCGCGGCTGTACCGCTCCGGTCGGCCGTTCGAGCCGGGCGCCGGAGGGGTCGAGGACCATGGCGTGGTGCGCATCGACCTCGCCGGCGGTGCCACCTGCACGCTGGCCTGCTCATGGTTCCTGCCCGCCGGCCAGGACGCCGTCATCAGCGCCGCCTTCTACGGGGACGAGGGCGGGGTGGCGCTGCGCAACCTCGACGGCTCGTTCTACGACTTCACCGCCGAACGGCTGCGGGGCACCGGCCGTGAGGTGCTGGCCGTACCGCCCGACGCCTGGGGCGGTAGGGCCGTCGTCGACTGGGTGCGGCGGCTGGCCGACGGCACCCGCTTCGACGAGGAGGTGGCCGGGGTGGTGAGCGTGGCCCGGGTCATCGACCAGGTGTACCGGCGGTGAGGGTGCTCATGACCGCCGACGCCGTCGGCGGCGTGTGGACCTACGCCCTGGAGCTGACCGCGGCGCTCGCCGCCGAGGACGCATCGGTCACCCTGGCGGTGATGGGCGGCGGCCTCAGCGACGGCCAGAGGCAAGAGGCTCTGTGCTCGGGGGTTGTGGCCGTGCACGAGCGCGGCTTCGCCCTCGAGTGGATGAGCGATCCCTGGCCGGAGGTCGACCAGGCTGGTGAGTGGCTGCTCGCCCTGGCCGACCAGGTGAGACCCGATGTGGTGCACCTGAACGGCTACGCCCACGCCGCCCTGAACTGGCCGGCGCCGACGATGGTGGTCGGCCACTCCTGCGTCGCCTCCTGGTGGGCGGCCGTAAAGGGCGAGCCGGCCCCGGCCCGATGGGACGAGTACCGCAGGCGGGTGGCGGCCGGCCTCGCCGCCGCCGATGCCGTGGTGGCGCCGACCGCCGCCATGCTGGACGAGCTGGGCCGCTGGTACGGCGCCCGAGGCGGCCAGGTCATCGCCAACTGCCGGCGGACGGGCTGGGTCGTCGAGGCGCCCAAGGAGCCGATGGTCGTGGGCGCCGGACGGGTGTGGGATGACGCCAAGAACCTGGCGGCTTTGGACCGGGCGGCCGCCCACCTTGCCTGGCCGGTGATGCTGGCCGGCGACCCCGTCCACCCCGAGGGCCGCACCCGGGCGACCGGCGCCGCCGCCGGCGCCCTGCCGTTCGCCGAGCTGGCCGCCCTGCTCGGCCGGGCCAGCGTCTTCGCCCTGCCGGCCCGCTACGAGCCGTTCGGGCTGGCCGCCCTGGAGGCGGCCATGTCGGGCTGCGCTCTCGTGCTCGGTGACATCGAGAGCCTGCGCCAGGTGTGGGGTGACGCCGCCACCTACGTGCACCCCGACGACGACGACGGGCTGGTGGCCGTGCTGGGCCAGCTGCTCTCGCAGCCCGGGCTGGCGGCGGCCCGCGGGGCGGATGCCCGACGGCGCGCCGCCCGCTACCAGCCGGCCGCCACCGCCTCCGCCTACCTCGGCGCCTACCGGGCCCTCACGGCCGCAGCAGGCTCGCCTGGCGAGGGTCGCCGGGTGAGCCGGGTGAGGATCGCCGGGTGAGGATCGTCGTCTTCTGCCACTCCCTGGTGTCGGACTGGAACCACGGCAACGCCCACTTCCTGCGGGGCGTCACAGCCGAGCTCCTCGACCGGGGCCACGAGGTCATGGTCTTCGAGCCGCTCGACGGCTGGAGCCGGGCCAACCTGGTGGTCGAGCAGGGCCCTGAGGCGATAGCCGACGTGCGGCAGGCGTTCCCGTGGCTGCGCAGCACCAGCTACGACCGCTGCGAACCGGATGTGCCGGCGATGACGGCGGGCGCCGACCTCGTGCTCGTCCACGAGTGGAACGAGCCCAGCCTGGTCGCCGCTGTCGGCCGCCACCGGGCGGCCGGCGGGTACCGGCTGCTCTTCCACGACACCCACCACCGGGCCGCCACCCGACCCGAGGAGATGGCCCGCTACGACCTCAGCTGCTACGACGGCGTCCTGGCCTTTGGTGAGGTCATCCGCCAGCGCTACCTGAAGCACGGCTGGGCCGACCGGGCCTGGACGTGGCACGAGGCCGCTGATGTCCGCACCTTCCGGCCCCTGGAGGCCGTGGCCCGCAGCGGCGACCTGGTGTGGATCGGCAACTGGGGCGACGGCGAGCGCACCCGGGAGCTGCACGAGTACCTCATCGGGCCCGTTCAGCGGCTCGGCCTGCGGGCCCAGGTGTACGGCGTCCGCTACCCGGCCGAGGCCACCGAGGCGCTCCGGCGGGCCGGCATCGCCTACGGCGGCTGGCGGGCCAACCACCGGGCGCCGGCGGCCTTCGCCGCCCACGGCGCCACCGTGCACGTGCCCCGCCGGCCCTACGTCGAGGCGCTGCCCGGCATCCCGACCATCCGCCCGTTCGAGGCCCTGGCCTGCGGCACACCGCTCGTCAGCGCCCCGTGGGAGGACGTCGAGGGCCTGTTCCGTCCCGGCCAGGACTTCCTGGTCGGCCGCACCGGCCGTGAGGTCGAGCGCCACCTCGACGACGTTCTGCACGACCCGCAGCTGGCCGACTCGCTGCGCCGGTGCGGGCTGGAGACGATCCTGGCCCGTCACACCTGTGGCCACCGGGTCGACGAGCTGATGGGCATCGTCGCCGAGCTTGGACTGCCGGCCGGAGGTGGCGACGGTGGGTGACGGGCCGTCGATTGCCTTCTTCGGGTCCAGCCTGGTGTCGTCGTGGTGGAACGGGGCCGCCACCTACTACCGCGGCGTGATCCGAGGGCTGGCCGACCTCGGGTACCGGGTCACGTTCTACGAGCCCCGGGCTTACGAGCGGCAGGAGCACCGGGACATCTCCGATCCGCACTGGGCGAAGGTCGTGGTCTACGAAGCCGGCGACGAGGCTCAGGTGCGGGCCACCGTGGCCCGGGCCCGCGACGCGGAGGTCGTGGTGAAGACGAGCGGTGTCGGGGTCTTCGACGCCGTCCTCGAAGATGCCGTCGTCCAGCTCGACGGGCCGGCCACCAGCATCTACTGGGATGTGGACGCCCCCGCCACCCTGACCCGCATGGAGGCCGACCCGCACGACCCGCTGCGCCACCTGCTGGCCGGCTACGACCTTGTGCTCACCTACGGCGGGGGACAACCGGTCGTCGACCGGTTCCTGGCCCTCGGCGCCCGGCGCTGCGAGGTCGTCTACAACGCAGTCGACCCGGCGACCCACCACCCGGCCGGCGCCGACCCCGCCTATGACGCCGACCTCGGCCTGCTCGCCAACCGCCTACCCGACCGGGAGGAGCGTATCGACGAGTTCTTCTTCCGGGCGGCCGCCCTCTCGCCCGGTCGGCGGTTCCTGCTGGGCGGAAACGGCTGGCACGACAAGGCCATGCCGGCGAACGTCCGGGCCGTCGGCCACGTCGGCACGGCCGCCCACAACGCCTTCAACTGCACGCCCACCGCGGTGCTGAACGTGACGCGCCAGACCATGGCGGCCAACGGCTGGTCGCCCGCCACCCGGGTCTTCGAGGCGGCCGGCGCCGGCGCCTGCCTGCTGACCGACGCCTGGGAGGGCATCGGCGACTTCCTTGAGCTGGGGGCCGAGGTGCTGGTGGCGGTCGACGGCGCCGAGGTCGCCGCCCTCGTCGCCGACCTCGACCGCCGGCGGGGCCGCGAGATCGGCGAGGCTGCCCGCCTACGCGTGTGCCGCGAGCACACCTACGCCCAGCGGGCCCTCCAGGTCGACCACATCCTGGCGGACCGACGGCGATGACCCCGCTGCGGATCGTCGTCATCGGCCTGTCGATCACCTCGTCGTGGGGCAACGGCCACGCCACCACGTTCCGGAGCCTGGTGCGGGCCCTGACCGAGCGGGGCCATGACGTGCTGTTCCTCGAGCGCGACGTCGCCTGGTACGCCGAGCACCGCGACCTGCCCGAGCCGCCATTCGGCCGCACCCGCCTCTATGGGTCGCTCGAGGAGCTGCGGGAACGCTTCGGGGACGACGTCGCCCGGGCCGAGCTCGTCGTGGTCGGGTCGTACGTGCCGGAGGGCGTGGCCGTGGGGCATTGGGTCACGGCCACAGCCACGGGCGTCGCCGCCTTCTACGACATCGACACGCCCGTCACGCTGGCCGCGCTGCGGCGGGGTGACTGCGAGTACCTGGAGCTCGCGCTGGTGCCCCGTTTCGACCTGTACCTGTCCTTCACCGGAGGGCCGATCCTGCGCCACCTGGAGGACACCTTCGGGGCGCGGCGGGCCAGGGCCCTGCACTGCATGGTCGATCCCGACTCATACGCCCCGACAGGCGAGGCGCTCCGATGGGACCTGGGCTACCTCGGGACCTACAGCCTCGACCGCCAGGCCGGCCTTGATCGTCTCCTGCTCGGGCCGGCCGGCCTGCTGCCGTCGGCGGGGTTCGTCGTCGCCGGGCCTCAGTACCCCGAGCACCTGAGTTGGCCTGTCAACGTGGAGCGCATCGAGCACCTCCCGCCCGCCGGGCACAGCGGCTTCTACTGCGCCCAGCGCTTCACCCTGAACCTCACCCGGGCCGACATGGTCGCCGCCGGCTGGTCGCCCAGCGTGCGGCTGTTCGAGGCGGCCGCCTGCGGTGTCCCCGTCATCTCGGACCGTTGGGAGGGTCTGGAGAGCTTCTTCCGGCCCGGTGAGGAGATCCTGACGGCCGCCGGCGCCGACGACATCCTGCGCATCCTCTCCGATGTCGACGAGGAGCGGCGCGTCGCCGTCGGCTCAGCCGCCCGCCGGAGGGTCCTGAGCGAGCACACCGCCGCCCACCGGGCCGCCGAGCTCGAGGCCCACGTGGCGCCGCTGCTGGGCGTGCGCCAGCCATGAGCCTGCAGGTGAACGGAGGCGACGTCGGCCAGCCCGGGTTGCTCGGCGAAATAGCGCGCCTTGGGCCCTGGTTCCACAACCTGCGGCTCGGCGACGGGATCACCACCGCCCCCGAGCACCCGCTCGGCGACTTCCCCTC
Source organism: Acidimicrobiales bacterium (assembly GCA_038253125.1). Lineage (GTDB taxonomy): Bacteria > Actinomycetota > Acidimicrobiia > Acidimicrobiales > JAUJNH01 > JAUJNH01. The sequence goes on along the minus strand of JBBSHM010000037.1, from coordinate 18,551 downwards.
GTACAAGTGGGAGGCGATCGGCCGCGCCCTGCCGGAGGACCTCACCGGCTGGCGCGCCCTCGACATCGGCTGCAACGCCGGCTTCTACACCTTCGAGCTGGCGAAGCGGGGGGCCAGCGTGGTCGGCATCGACCACGACCCCCACTACCTGGCCCAGGCGGCGTGGGCGTCGCACAAGCTCGGCCTGGCCGGTGACGTCGAGCTGCGGCAGATGGACGTCTACCACCTGGACGAGCTGGGGGAGCGCTTCGACCTCGTGCTGTTCCTGGGGGTCCTGTACCACCTGCGCTACCCGCTACTCGGGCTCGACCTCGTGACCGAGCTGGTCGACGGCCTCCTGGTCATCCAGACCCTGACGATGTCTGACACCCCGGCGACTGACACCCCGGCGACCGACACCCCGGCGACCGACACCCCGGCCGACATCGGCATCAAGCAGCGTCGAAGGCTGCGGGAGCCGGGCTGGCCGACGATGGCATTCATCGAGCACGAGCTGGCCGGCGATCCGACGAACTGGTGGGTGGCGAACGAGGCGGCGGTCGAGGCGATGGTGCGCACCACCGGCCTGCGCGTGTTGGCCCGCCCGGGCCACGAGATGTGGTTGTGCGAGCGGGAGTCGCCGAGCCGGCACAGCGTCGAGCTGGCCCGAGCGGTCCACCGCGGGGGCCCGAGCGGCCCCTCAGAGCAGGGGAACCCGGGCCCCACGACGAGCCACCGCCAGGAGGCCCCTCAGTAGGTTGACCGGGGTGCAGTACGTGTTCCCGCACTGCCGGGTCCTGGTCGACGAGGAGTCCCGCTACGTGGAGACCTGCTTCCCGGACGGAACCAAGGTCGGGGCCACGCCCAACAGTGACGGCACCACGCTGCTGATGGGCATCGACCTCGGCTACGGGGACGACACGTGGCGGATGAGCCGCGACCACGAGCTGTCGCACACCTGGCTGGCCCACCGGGCCCAGAGGCCGTGGTCGCCCACCATCTGGCGCCTGGCCCACCCCGAGACCGAAGCTGTGGCCGGCGACGCCGAGGTGGCCGAGGAGGAGGCCGTGGTCCTGGCCTTCCAACGCCTGCTCGACAAGGCGGCGCCGCGTCCGTGGGATCTCAGCTCCGAGATCGCCAAGCTGCCCCTGCCCTGGTGAACCGTGGATGCCGCTGGAGATGCGGCCGCTGTGGGCGTCGACCCAGGCGAGGATCGAGGTTGACATCGCCCGACACGGCGCGACGAGGTAAACCTTGGACATGATTTCGAAGAGGTCTGACGGCAGGGAACGAGTTGTCCTGGGGCGGAAGGAGCGGTCGATGACCGGCTTCCGGTGGAGTGGGAACGAGCCGGACGACCTGAACGACCTGGAGCTGGCCGAGGAGCTCGGCGCGGCGTGGGAGGGCGACGAGCTCGTCACCTACGACATGGCGTCCCTGCTCTGGGGCCTGGCGCACCTGAGCGACGACTACATGATCGACAACGACTGAGCACCCGCGCCCCTGGGCCGGGGCAACACCTTGGTGCGCTCGATCGATAACCGTACGATATCGCGCGCCAGAACGGCCAGGGTGAGCAGCGAGCTGGCCGACATCGGGGACCAGCCCTGCCTGGTGATCCTCGGTGCATCAGCCGCCTGAGAGCCTCAGCCGCCTGAGACGACGGAAAAGGCGTCGGCGCCGGGCGGGGGTGCCGGGTCGTCGAGCGCCTGCAGCCACCCTTCGGGCAGGTGGACCGGGCGGGGCCCGTTGGTGTGGCCGCGGGGCAGGCGCTCGGCGCCGGGCGGGAGCGCGACGGCGGGATCGAGCTCGTCGAGGGCGGCATCGAGCCCGGCCAGGCTCGACACCTGGGCCAGGCGGCGCCGACGCTCGCCCCCCACCGGATAGCCGGTCAGGTACCAGCCGACGTGCTTGCGCACGTCCCGGCAACCGGCGTCTTCGCCGATCAGGTTGCACAGGAGGCGGGCGTGGGCCCGCAGGACCTGAGCCACCTGGCCGAGCGGCGGCGGCGGCGATGGGGAGCGGCCGGCGAACGCGTCAGCCAGGTCGCCGAAGAGCCACGGCCGCCCCAGGCAGCCGCGGCCCACGACCACGCCGTCGCACCCGGTCGTCGCCATCATGCGCAGGGCGTCGGCGGCCTCCCAGATGTCGCCGTTCCCGAGGACCGGGATCGTCGAGACCGCTGCCTTCAGCTCGGCGATTGCCGTCCAGTCGGCCGCACCGGCGTAGAGCTGCTGGGCCGTCCGGGCGTGGAGCGCCACCGCCGCGGCACCCTCGGACTCAGCCGCCAGACCGGCCCTCACCGAGGTGCGGTGGGCGGGATCGAGCCCGATCCGCAGCTTGACCGTGACCGGGATGACGCCGGCCGCCCCCACCGCGGCGGCGACGATCCTGGCGAACAGCACGGTGTGGAGGGGCAGGGCCGACCCGCCCCCCTTGCGGGTGACCTTGGGCGCCGGGCAGCCGAAGTTGAGGTCGACGTGGTCGGCACCGTGGCCGTCCACCAGGCGGCGTACCGCCTCGCCGACCACTAACGGGTCGACGCCGTAGAGCTGGATGCTGCGACACGGCTCGTCTTCGGCGAACGCCGCCATCCGGGCGGTGCGAGTGGCGTTCCGCCCGCTGCCAGGGCCGGCCGGGGCCTCGACCAGTGCCCGGGCGCTGACCATCTCGCTCACGAACAGCCCGCCGCCGTACGACCGGCACAACCGTCGGAAGGCGGCGTTGGTCACCCCGGCCATCGGGGCCAGCAGGACGGGCGGGTCCACCCCGACCGTCCCAATCTTCAGCGCCATGCGGCCAGGCTAAGGGCCTGAAAGGCGTCCAGCAACGACGCGATCCAGCCGGCGACGAGCACCAGCCATTTAGCACGAGCAGGGGGGTCAGTCCGTCACCATCGTCGAGGCGGTCAACGGTCGGAGGCGGCTGCTGGCAGCGGAGGCGGCGAGGATTAGGAGGGCGAGGACGGCGGGGAGGACCAGCACGAGGAGGCCGAACGAGGGCCAGGGGATGATGACGCGGTTGGACCCGCTGGAGGCGTTGCGGACCACCCAGACCGGGATGAGGCCGGTGGGCACGGCCAGGGCCACGCCGACGCCGGCCAGGAGGGCAGCCTTGGCCGCGGCAAAGCGGCGCAGGGTGGAGGGGGAGGCGCCGGCGGCGGTGAAAACCTCAACTTCTTCCCGAAACCTGCGACCTTCGGGTTATGAGGCGGAAGGCCCTCGTCTGCATCCGTAGGCAACGAGCGGCGACCGTCGTACATCGGGCCATGTCAGCGGCCCTCTCTGAGGCCTGCCCTCGGCGGCCCGTGCGCTCGTCGGCGCCCGGAGGTGCGAGTTGCCTTGACAAAACCGACAGGGCGCCGGTCGATCAGGCCACGGATCGATCGAGTAGATGGCGGTTCTTGGCCACCGGGCCCGGGAGGATCGTGAAGTGGACCTGGCCGTCTCCATCGAGAGCTAGAACCCGAACCACCGCCTGAGCACACCAGTCACCATGAGGGTGAGCACCTCGAACCGGACAAGGGGAGGCTGCTGCGCCAGCTCGTCGACCGTGACACCACGGGCAGCGAACGCCGACAGCCCGTGCTGCCATACAGGGCGTAGTGGTCCTCCGCAGCAGATCGCAGAGCTTCCACCTCAAGCTCCCCGCCACGGACGACGACGATCTGGTCATCGAGGAGCTCGTCACCGGCGCGGAGCTGACGCTGCTTGGCCATCGCTATCCGAACATATCGAGAAGCGCTCGATCTGGGGCGCTGTGGCTCTTGTACAACGGGCTGCACGGCACATGCGCCAGCCAGACCGACAGGCCGACGAGGTCGACTACCTCCTGCTGCGAACGGTAGGCATCAGCCACGTGGGCGAACTCGTTCATCACGCCAAGGACGCTCCGGCTAGCCCCCTTCGCGTCCTGCTCCACAGCCAGCACAGTGGCGGCGGCGTCGTCGACATGCACCCACGAGCCGTAGCCAGCGCCGCCCCGAAGGGCGGGAACTGCCGTTTGCGGACGAGCTCGACCTGATCGTCGGTGGCACCCGGGCCGTAGAGCCCGCCGTAGCGCAGGACCGTGCCATCGGCCTCGAGGAACACCTCCTCGAGGCGGCCGACCGCCGCGGTCACCGTTTCCGCCGCTGTCCCGACGTGAAGGTCCAGCGGATCCTCCTCCGTCTTGACCCAGCCACCCTCGCGAATCCCGTTCCAGTTCGCGTAGCTCTGCGCCACGAACGTGGAAACGGCGGTCGCCTCGGCAGCCGTCAGCAAGTGGTCGGTGCCCTCCGTGCGGAGCCGGTTCGTCGTGGCGAACCAGCGGTCCATGTCCGCACCTAGCCGCTCCAGCAAGCGCAACTTCGCCCCATCCGTCATCGTCGCCGTCACGGGGTGGCCACGGCCCACCAGCTGCGGCACGAGCCGCCGTCCGACCACCCCCGTCCCGCCTGCCACGAACACCCGCATAACCATCACCCCTCCGGATCGGAGACTTCTGCGCTCTCACCCGAAGAGACGAGACAGCCCTCGCCGCTGTGACATCCGGAGGAGACGAGAGATCCCCACGTAGTACCCGTCCGCGCTTGTAGACGTCTACCGGCGAAGGCCGCACGAAAGCGCAGGTCAGCGGGCTGCGTTGCGCTGCGCCGGTAGACGACCCGGTAGACGCCGACAGCGGCCACCAACGACGAAGGCCCGGAACCTCAACGATTCCGGGCCATTCGTTGGTAGCGGGGGCAGGGTTTGAACCTGCGACCTTCGGGTTATGAGTCCGCTGGGCCGTGTCCGTGAGTGCCCGCCAGTGCCCAATAGCGCCCCTGACATGCGGCTTCACGCTCCGGGCCGTCCGTCCAGTATCACCCCGTGTGGCCCTGTTGTAGCCAGTTGGGTTGCAAAATGGTTGCAGCCAGCGTGCTCAGGAGCGGTCGAAGAGCCGCCGGTGGAAGGCCTCGACTGCGAGCACGGCATCGGCGGCAAGGGTGGCCGGATCAAGGTCGGGGTGGTCGATCGTCAGCTGCCCTGCGTAGGCCCGAGGACCCTGGTCGGCCGGGGCCCCGAAGTTGGCGAGCAGGTCATCCAAGGCGGTCCGCACGGGTCCCACGAGATCGCTCGGGAACCGGGTGATGACCGCGTCGGCGGCGGCGATCGGCCCGCCAGCATCGTTGTGGAGGAGGACGAACGCAAGGTCGTACCAGTCCTTCGGCTTGCGCCGGCTCCTCGCCGCCGCCGACTTGGCGAGGAGGAACCCGGCGAGGCCGGTGACGCTGACCTCGATCGTCAGCAGGTCGTCGCCCACCTTGGCTGTCAGCTCGCGGGCTTCGACATCCCGTGAGGCGAAGCCCGTGCCTCGAAGGTTGACCGCTCCGAGCTGTTCACACGCGTCGAACCGCACGACGGCCTCGTTGGGCTCGGTGTCGAGGTCGGCGAGGAGCTCGAACTTCACGACCGTCCGGGTGGCGGCGTCGGCGACCCATCGCCAGACCCGCTCGTTGTCGGGCTAAAATTCGGCGTTCCGGAGTGCGTTCTCGAGACGGGCGGCGTTCACAGCTCCACACGCCACCTCGAGGTCGACCTGCACGTCGATGTCGGTCGTTCCAGCATGCCGCCATGGACTGGCCCTACACAGCAGCTCGGGGACCAGGCCGCCGAGGACCACAAACTCGGGCCGCTCCCAGTAGTGGTGCACGACTCGGACCAAAGCCCGCTCGGCGGCGATCCGCGCCGCTCGTGAACGCTCGACGTCAGCCACTTTCGACGACCTCCCGAAGGTGTTCGGCCGCTTCCTCACCGCGGACGCCAGAGATCCGGAGATCCGCGTAGACACGCGGCCATGGCGCCAGCCGCAGGCCCGACTCTTGTGCTGAGAGCCGGGCGGTGACGAGCGTCGGGAAGGGTCGAAGGAGGAGTCGCCCCCCTTCCATCGGCCGGAGCCCGGCTCTGCCGACGGCCGCGTCGAGGGTGGCGGGTGTGGGCGCGTCGATGAGCACGTCCAGGCCGCGAACCTCGGTCAGGTACGGTCCGAGAACCGCGGCGGCGGCTGCCCCCGTCACTGCCCAGCCAAGCTTCTCGGCATCCCACTGATCGCCGATGCGTCGGACCTCGGCGAGCAGGTCGCGCCCGCTCACGCCGACTCGTAGCGATGGACCCGCCTCCCGCGCCGTTGCGGCCTCGGCGTAGGCGTCGAGCAGTCGAGCGCGGTCGACGATCTGACGAGCCGATCCACGTCCTCTCGCCGCATCTGAACGAAGGTGCCCGAGCGCGGCAAGAGCCGCGAGCGCGGTTGTCGCCGAACCCGCCGACAGCCCCGTGGCTCGCTCGACCTCGGACACCGTCGGACGGGTACCGAGCAGCAATGCCTCGGCGGTGCCGATCGTCGATCCTGTCCATCGCGGCGTCCGTGGCCGCTTCGGGTCCGGCCGCCCGCTACGCGAGATGAAGAGACCTGGCAGCGTGATCTCAGCCGCTCCGGACTCGTCGAGCCAGCTGACCCCCGCCGCGGCGGATGCCGCCTGAGCGCCGGGCGACATCCGCCGAGCGACGATGACCAGCGGCCGGAGACCCGGGTCAGCCAGGACATCGGCTACGTTCCGCAGCCAGCCCTCGCCCGCCCAGCGGGCCGTGAACTCTCCGAGGTCGGTGACGACGCTGGCCACCTGGCCCTCAAGGGTGCCTAGATCCACCCGGGCGCCAGTGGGCAGGATCGCACGAATCGCCCGCTCCATGCGAGCGCCGGCGGAGGAAGCCCCAGACACGGCCAAGACAATACCTCATGCCGAGCGAAACCTCAGCGTGACGGTGAGGATTGGCCCGCGCCCCCGGCTCAATCCGGTCGGCGACAGGATGCCCGGCGAACGAGCTGAAGGTGCAAGTGTGGGTGGCCGGGGGCCGTAGGAGCTCTCGTAGGATGCACGGGGTGGCGAAGAAGGGCAGGCACCGCGGGGGTGGGCGGGTGACGCCAAAGGGAACTCGCCCCGAGTCGTACCGGGAGCGGGTCCGAACGGGTCCGGGCGGGTGGGACGACCCCGAGCCCGACCTGATGCGAGATGTGCGGGCGGTGATGGCCGAAGAGCGCCCCCTTCCGCTGCTGGCGCTAGCCAGCTCGCTCCTGGCCGTGATCGACCCCCGCTGCGCCAACCCGTTCGAACAGCGGGCCACCGAAGCTGCCGGGCCCTCGCGTGAGGAGCTCCTCCGCACCTTCACCGAGGTCGACCGGCCCGAGACCTCGGCGCTGCTCGCAGCGGTGGCCGCCCTGGGCGCCGATGAGATCGAGCGTCGCCGCATCGCCCGGGTCCTCGATGGGAGGGGCCACAGGCTGCCCGACTGGCTGTCGGGCATGAGCCACGCCGACGCCTACCGGGCCGTCGAGACCACTCATGTGCTTCGCGACGGTGACAGCGTCATCTTCGGCGTCCGGCTCGCGTCCGGTCACCAGCTGTCGGCGGTCGTGTACATCGACCACAACCTCGGCACCCTGGTGAAGGATGCCTTTGTCGTGCCCGAGCCGATCGACGACCTGATCGAGTTCATGCGGACCAAGAGCGACGACCCTCACACCACCTGGACCGACATCGCCCTCGGCGACGCCCGGACCCGGATCGCTGACGCCATCGAGACGGGGGCGATGACCATCCCGCCGTTCGAGACTGACACCTGGCCCGCCTGCCGCCCACTCGTCGAGTGGATGACGGCACTGCTGCCCGAGGGCGGCGTGGGCTACGAGCGCCCGGAGTGGACCGACGACGCCCGGCGTGACCTGCTCGCGCGCTTCGCTGACTCGCCGCACGCCGCCGGCCTCGACGATCCGGACCACGCCGACCTGCTCGACACCGTCCTCTGGTTCGCCTGCGACTACGGGCCCGGAGACCCTCTGCGCTGGAGCCCAGTCGCGGTCGAGATCCTCCTCGAGGACTGGATCCCCCGCAAGATCGTCGCCGACATCGAGTACCTGTCGAAGGCCCCGGCCGTCCTGCGGTGCTACGTGAGGTTCTGCCACGCGGAGCGGAGCATCCCCGCCCACCTCACCGCCGAGACCCTCGACGCCATCGACCGGTGGGAACCCTCGTACCAGGCCACCATCCGCTCCCCGCGACCTCAGCGTCCCGCCGCTCTCCTTGCCGCGGTCGGCGCCCTTGACCCTGACGGGCCGTGGCCCATGCCCGGCGACGGAGAGCGCAGCGGGCCGTTGGACTACGAGGCGGTGATGCTCGACATGCTCCGCCGGGCCGTCGGCAGCGGCGCCGCCCTCGACGACCTCGACGACGTCCCGCTTCCCGACGAGCCCTTCAACTGGACCGGGATCCCTGACGACATCCGTGACCGGGTGGCCGAGGTCCTTGCCCTGTGCGATCGCTGCTGTGACGACCTCCTCGACGCCGAGCACCGCACCGCCAGCCGGCGGGTGCTGGCCCGCATCGCCGAGCATGGCCCGGAGGCGTTTCGACGCAGAGGACGAGCCGACACCGCGGCTGCAGCGATCTGCTGGGCCGTGGGAAGGGTCAACGACCTGTTCTCACCCAGGGGCGGCGGGATGACCCAGAAGGACCTCCTCGCCCACTTCGGGATCCAGCAGGGCAGCGTCTCGCAGCGGGCGGGCACCCTCCTCGACGCCGGCGGGTTCCCTCGCTACACCGACGACTTCACCCTCGGATCCCCCAACTACCTCGTCTCCTCGCGGCGCCGGCACGTCATCGAGACCCGCAACCGCTACAGGGAGTGACCGCCCGCCGTTGCGCCCTCAAGAGCGTCACTGCAACTTGGTCATCCGAAGGACGCGTGGCCTGCCGCTTCAGCGGTGGACCCGTACGAGACCCGTCGCCTGCTTGCCACCGCTCCCGACCCCGAGGCTGAGTCGGCAGTGAACATCTGCCCAATCTGTGACGGGCCGGCGCGGGAGGGGATCGCCCTGTTCCCGCCCTCCCGGCCAGTGCCGACCGGCACGTGCTGCTGTGCACCGACCTCCATGCGGGCAACGTCCTGGCCGCCGAGCGGGAGCCCTGGCGGGTGTTGGCGGCTTCGGTGTTTGCACACGGGTCGGCAGCGTTCGGTGCTGACGGGCCGGCATCGGTCGGTGTTCACGGGTTGAGGTAGGGGTGGCCGTCGATGTCGACGCGGATGGCGGTGGCGGTGTGGCCGTGGCGGTTGAGTTTGGCGATGGCTTCGTGGAGGCGGGCTCGGGCCAGGGTGTAGGCGACGCTGGGGTTGGCGTCGATGTCGATGACGAGGGCGACGCGGGTGGTCGGGTGGGGGTGGCGCATGGTCAGTCTCGGGTGAGCTCGGCGGCAGCTTCTTGGCGCAGGCGTCGTCGATGAGGTGCTTCTTGTCGGAGGCGGCGGCGATGAGGGCTGCGACGGCGGCGTTGTTGAGGGCGCGGGGTAGGCCGTTGGAGGCCCGGTGGAGTCGGGCGATGGCGTCATCGGCGAAGAGGGGTTCTTGTCGGCCGGCGAGAGTGAGGTGGTGTCGCAGGTAGGTGGCTGACTCGGCCAGGTCCATGGCTTTGATCGTGTAGCGGGTGGCGATCCGCTGGTCGAGGGCGGCGAAGATGCCCATGCGGAGCTGACGGGCGAGGGTGGGTTGACCGACGAGGATGCCGGCGAACGGGGACGCCGAATCCATTCTTGCGTTCGTGAGGAGACGTATTTCCTCGAGTTGGGCGGGGCTGAGAAGATGCGCTTCATCGACGACGATGACGACGCGTCGGTGGCGTTCTGCTTCTTCGGCGGCGAGCAATGATGAGGCTTCCATCACTTCCGCCTTGTGGAACCGGGGTTCGGCGCCGAGGGCGCGGACGATCGCCACACAAGATCATGACCGGTCCCGCTCCGGAAGTGGTGGATGCCCCAGGGCTTGCACCAACGCGGCCAGTTCCAGCAGGCAGTCCACGCCCAGCCGGTGTCCCAACGGCGTCAGCGCCCGGTCAGTCCAGCCGACCGGCAGCGTCGCCCGCCCCGCCGGGCCTCCCTCGCACACCAACACCAGCTCCGCCCCGGCCCGGCGGCGCTCGAAGATCACCTCCAGGCGCTGGCCGGCCAACCGATGGAACGGATGGGTGACGACAATCGAGTCCGAAACCGGACGCCGACCTGACGAACGGGCCTTATGCGAGGACCGTGGGGATCCCCAGCGAACGGACCTTGCCGCTCGCCTTGGGGATCGTCTTCTCCCGCACCCGCTCAGGCACGAACCGTCCGGCTTTGAGATCGTCTCGTACCCGGCCGAGCAGCGCCTGAGCACCGAACACGATGGACCGCGGAGCGAGACCATCGACGCCGGCAGTTCGTGCACCCTTGTTGCCCCGCACCCGAGTCCACGCCACGACGAGGAACGCCGGGTCATAGACGAGGTTGGCGAGGTCATCGAACCGGCGGCCAGGATCGGCCACCGCCCACTGGTGGAGCTTCATCTGCATCGCGAGTACCCGCCGCCCAGCCTCATAGAGGTCGGGCCACGGAACGCCGGTGTTCACCTGCGGACTCCTCGTTCCACGTCGGAACTGCTAACACGCAGGCCCCCTTCGCCATGCGGCCGGCTTTCCCGACCTCGGACTACTACGGGTCCTCCGCCCACCCCGCCGGCATCAGCCGGCAACGGGCCTTCCCGCCGACCAGCAGGCCGCGGCCGGGTAGGGGACCAGCGGGATGGTCCCACGTTCACTCTCGCACCGGTCGACGGGGGCGGCGCCCAACTATGCCCCTGCAGCATCGCCACGGCTACGCCGCAGGCCTTCACCGTGGCCTCCCCACCGGCGACATGAACCGATCAGGGAGTTCCATCGCCGGCACCGCCGACGACGTCTGCGCTGCTATGCGGCCATCCACCAGGTTCAACAGCCGCTGGGATTCTTGAGTAGCGTTCAGTCGCTGGTTTCTCACGTACGCCTTCCCGTCTTGCTTGCCGGACCCGAGCCATCTGGCAGTGCTGACCCGGTCCCGTCGTTGTCAGGGCTGCTTTCCACCCTCACCCCCATCCCCGGGGATCAGGCTGCCCTCAGCTTCAGCGGCCCGCTGCGACGAGCCGCAGGCGGTGTCCTTTCACCACCGGCCGGTACGAGAGCGCCTCGTGGCGCTCCAGGTCGCCTTCCCAGTGGCCGGGCTGGTCGCGGTCGCGGGTGATCGCCGGTCGGGCGGTGAGCGGCTTGAAGGCGCCGAGCGGGCCGGGACGCCCGGAGCGGGCCTTGCGGGCGTCGCGGCTGAGCCGCCGTCGCTGACGGGACGGGAGGAGCTTGTAAGCGCCGGCGGCCAGGCCTCTGGTCCCGTTGGCGAACACCGCCCTGGTAGATCGTTTCGGCAGAGACCGTCCGGCAGGTTGGGCTGTCAGGGCCGGCCAACCAGGCCGAGATGCGTTCACCTCCCGCGACACCGTCGATGGCGCCCGGCCCAGCTCGAGAGCGATCTCCCGCAGCGAGACGTCCTCCCGGAGGCGGCTGTCGATCAACTCACGTTCCGCCACACACAGCCTGCGTCCTGCCAAGATCATGTCCTCCACCGGTCGGTTGCTCAGGGTCGATCCGGCCATGCTGGCCGGCCTGTTGCACCACCGGTGGAACCCACCGACCCCTACACCTCCTGACGCCGCCACACGGGCGGTTAGAGGGCGACGATGCCGATGATGGGCGACTGGAGCAGGATGTCGGCGACGCTGCCGAAGAACTGGGCGTCGAAGGAGAAGACGCCGCCGTCGGCGCCGGCCATCCAGTAGCCGGTGCCGTCGGGGTCGAGGGCGATCCCAACAACTGGGGCATCAAGGTGCACCCCACCGAGGCTGCCGGCGAAGGCGGGCCCGAATGTGAAGGCGCCGCCGTCGGAGGCGGCCAGGATGTAGCCGCCGTCGGGAGCGACGGCCATGCCTACGATCGGCTCGTCGAGACGGGTGGCGCCGAGGCTGCCACGGAACGTGGCGTCAAAGGTGAACACCCCGCCGTCGGAGGCGACCAAGAGGTAGCCGGAGCCGTCGGCATCGAGGCTCGTCGCCACGATCGGCTTGTTGAGGTGGGCCCCGCCCAGGCTGCCCTTGAACGGTGCGGAGCCCAGGGCAAAGACGCCGCCGTCGGCGGCGACGAGGTAGAGGCCGGTTCTGTCCCTGGTGGCAGCGGCCCCGACGATCGGTGACCGCAGCGTGAGGCTTCGGAGGTTCCCGACTTCGGGTGCGTCGCCGACGGGGATGACACCGCCGTTGGCCTGGGCCAGCCAGTAGCCCTGCCGGTCGGGGGTGTAGGCGATGGCGACGACGGGTGAGTCAATGGGGGTGCCGCTGGCGCCAACGATCCGACCCTGGGCGTCGCGCAGGATTCCGTCACCGGGGCGAAGGCGGCCGGTTCCCAGGGAGCCCGGGTCGGACGGTTCGAACACCCCACCATCCCCGGCCACTAACACATACGGCGTCGGCGGTGCGGTGTCGAAGGTGGCGGTGACCGTGGTGTCGGCGGCGAGCGTGGTGACGCAGGGGCCGGTACCGGTGCAGCCGCCGCCGATCCAGCCGGCGAATGCGGAGCCAGCATTCGGGTCGGCGGTGAGGGCGACGTCGGTGCTGTCCGGGAAGGTCGCCGAACAGGTGGTGCCGCAGTCGATCCCGCCCGGTGCGCTGATGACGGTGCCGGTCCCGGAACCCGTCTCAGTGACGGTCAGGGTGCGGTCGGAGGCGGTGGGGCTGGATCGGGTGACCGTGAAAGGTACCTCGTTTCCTGCCCCATTTCCACATTGGGAAACGCCCACGCCGGCGGCAGTGAGAGTCGTTGAGATATCGAAGTCACCGCTATGTTTTTCGAGTGCTGGGACGGAGGCGGTAGCGCTCCCGTCTTGTCTTGGAACGAAGAACGAACTGCTTGAGGGGGTGAATCCTGTGAAGCCGAAGTCGAGACGGGATTCCAAGGCAACGCCCACGTCATTAAGTTGAGGGAAGCAATTGGTGATCCTCGCCACAATATTGGTTCCGATGGGTCCCGAAGTTGGAGCTATTGAGATCGTCGGAAGCACGGTCTGCCCGGAGGCCGGGTAGATACGAATACGTTTGCCCCCAACACGAGAGAGGCCGCAGCGGCAAACCGACCAATCTTTGACATCGACGGCGCTTCTGCGCCTCGCAGAGTCGTCAACCTGATCCTCCTGCTCGCGGGGCGGGCCGGTAACCATGGTTGGGCATCTGTAGGACCCAGCGGGCGTCATTCGTGAAACACATAGCTCTGACACGATGCTGCTGTCTAGGCTTCGCTGCGACTAGGAAGCGCTTGTCATGCTTCAGCAGGAGCTCGCTCGGCACATCGGCCCGAGCAGTCAGACCCAACCTGGTCGCCGAGCCCTGCGACCAGCGGCAACCACCCAAGGGCGTGATCTTCCACACCGGGCTGCAGTGGCCCGATCTCATCGAGTCTGCCGCGAAGAACCGGTTGCCTTAAGGCGTCGACCTGACCGGGAACGATGGCGGCCCCCGCTGCGCTCGAGTCGATCCTCCAGCGTTCGCTGGTCGTGCTGACCCATCTCCCAACGCCGGGTGGCATGACGCACCCCCCTGGCGGACTGAGGGAACATGGTGAGTGTCGCCGAGCCACCGGCCGCTGCGACGGGTACGGCCTTCGGCTAGACCTTGCCGGTGTCGCCGCCAAGGCGGCCGAGGCCCGGCTGCATGTACTTTCGTAACGTTGGGGAGGTACACGGTCGTCTCCCAGTCGGCGTGTACCCGCCAAAACCAAAACTGCCGGGCCTGCGCTGGACCCAGTGCGCTTCACGAGGACGTGCCCTGTCCCCGCGATTCCGGGGATGAGCTTGTCGGCAGCCTCGAAGCGCCGCCTGGTTGGTGGCAATCGGCAGTGAGCCGGTGAGGGCGATTACCGTCGCTTCCGTGACCGACTCCAGGGGCCGCCGGCGGCATCTTGCGCATGTAGCGGCGGTGCTGGCCGCTTTCGTGGCGATCGCCGCATGCACGAGGGGCCCGAAGGGGGAGGGGTTGACGGTCACCGCTCGCGCCGGTGCGGCGACCATGCTGACAAAGGAGGGCGTGTCGGTGAACATCCCTGATGGTGGCGTGCCCGCTGGGACGAAGGTCGGGCTTGCCCTCGCGCCTGACCCGAAGCCGACCGGGCTGCTCGACGTGCTCCGCCCTCTCGGTCCCGAAGCGACGGTGACGGTTCAAGGGCAGCTGGCCAAGTCGGCAACGGTGACCTTCCCTGCTCCCGCCTCCCTATCGCCCGACACCCTCCCACCGGTCGTCGTGTGGAAGGATTCGGACGTTGGCTCGCAATGGCTACCGACCTCGTGGAGGCCGGGGGACCGTGAGGTCAACGCGGAGACCGATCACTTCTCGGGTGGTTTTCTCGCCGGCATCGACATCAACAAGTGGGCGCACGAACGCGCGGTAGCGTTCCGGGACTACATCACAGGTCGGTCGGCGGTAGGACAGCCGGCCTGCGGCGACGAGGCGGCAGCCAGATCGGGTGGCGTCACGGTGACCAGTGACAACGGTGACCGGGTGAAGTGGTGCTTCGGCGTGGAGGGTGGCCACCGCGTCGTGAAGGTCGCGAACAACCTGCGCACGTTCGCCCAGGTGACCTACCCGGCAACGTGGAAGGTGGTCGCGGGGCTGGACGTCAGCATCAGTGACGACGCCCTCGCCCCTGCCCTCGGCGTGGCGGCCGTGACCAGGACCGGGACGGCGTCACGGATCGTCGGCGGCGGGGACACCCTCACCCTTGAGGTCCCAGACGGTGCATCCGGCCAGGTGACAACGGAGATCTCGGTTCTCGCCTGGCTCGCGTCGGCGATCCAGTTTGGTGCCGAGGTCTATGCGGCCGTCGCATCCGCTGCCGGCGGTGCAGCCAAGCCCGCCGCGATGACTGCACTCGACAAGGTGAAACGACTCCTGCTCACGGGCGATGCCGGAGACAAGTCGTTGAGTGCAATGTGGGCTTGCACGCACGACATCCGCGATTTGACTGACCGGAGCGAGAACGCGCTTCGCGATGCCGCGAAGTTCACATGGAGGTGCGTCCCCAAGGTGATGGAGGCGGAGATGACCGGGTTCGGCTTCCTCGCAGGCGTCGTGCTCTCTTTAGTCGCCACCGTGGTTGGTCTCATCCTGACTGCCGTCCATCTTCTCGTGACAGCCGTGCGTGAGATTTGGGACGAACTTGCATCCCTTGGTGGGCAGTCCGACGCATTCTACGACATCGTCGTGAAGTACCCGGCCGTGCTGACCGACAGCCAGCTCCGAAACTCTACCGTGCCAGCTGGAGTGTGCGGCGGTGGCAGCGTGGGATGGGATCAGCCGAATCCAATTCAGTTGAAGAACGGCAAGGGCGAGATGCATGATACGTCCGGAGTTGCGACTGGCCCCTCGATCGATCCGGCCGAGGTCGTTGGTCGAGCTGACCTCGACGGCGACGGCCGCACGGATGTGCTGCTCTCGGTGGGCTGTAGCGGCGGTACAATCGCGCAATGCTGCGCCGGACGGTCGTCGAACGCAACGTACGCCTACGCGGTGACCGCTGGCCCCGATGGGCAACCCAAGATGATCGGTGACGTGATCCGGGCAGCCTCCAGCAAACCGGGGGACCAATACGGGCCGGCGGATCGGAACATCAGCGCCATCGCCATCGACGGAGGAGGCCGAGTCGTCACGCGTGAGTACATCTATTATCCGGAGCAGTACACCTCGGCGCAAGTCGGCGGCGTAGACCCGGCTGCCGACGTCGCAGTCGTGCACGCAATGCGCAGCGGTCGATGGCAGGTCGTGTAACTCGGAGATCGGGCGACGGATAACGCGCAATCGTGCTGATAGCGCGGCGATACTGAGCATGCCACGGCGTAGGCGATCCGTTGGACCGCCGGACTCACGTAGGCGGGTAACTCTCTGCAAAGCCACTGAATGAACCGTCCTGGGTCTCGCGCAGCACTCGTTGGGTTGGGTTTTCAGGCCGCGAGAGGGCTGGGGAAGTCGACGGGCGCCTTGTGTAGCGCTAACCTGAGTCCCGCCGGCTCGAGTTCGAGGCCGGTCAGGGCCCGCTAGATCCACGGCCTCCCCCTGCGGGCAGCCGGCCCCACGGCCCGGGCCGCGAGGTGCGGGTCGTGGTGGCGTGCGAGGAAGAGCACTGGAAGATGTGGTCGCGGGATCGTGTCGGCCTGCCGCGCTGGATGAGGATGGCGACGTCACGCACCATGAAGGGAGAGCGCAGGAGCTTGTACGCGCAGGTGAGGCGGGCCGATGGCTGCGGCCGAAGAGCCAGGCGTTGTGGGGGCGGACCGGTCACAGGCGCCATGTCAGCGGGCGGGCGGAGCATTCCCCCGGTTCGGCGGCAGCTGCGCCTAAGGCCGCTCTGCATGTACCTTGCTGGATGTTGGGGAGGGCTACGTCGGACGCAAGCAGGTCGCTTGAGGGTGTGGGGGAGAGGACCGCCGAGAAGGGCTGATGAGGTGCCCCGGTGAGGTGCCCCGGAACAGCACTTGGACGGCACCCGAGCGCGACAGGAGTCTGCAGGCACTGCCCGTTCGTGGACTGCTGCCCGTTCGTGGACTGCTGCTCGCTCTGTGCAGATACTCGCCCTCTGCGGCCGCGTACTGAACTCAGCTGAGTTCTTGGGCGAGCCCGATGAGGATGCCCTCAGGCCCGCGGACGTAGCAGAGCCGATAGGCAGTCTCGTACTGGACCACGTCAGGGCTGACGAGCTCCGCACTGTGCTCGGCCAGCCGGTCAAGCGTGTCATCGATGTCGTCCACTGCGAACATCACGCGGAGGTAGCCCAGGGCGTTCACCGGGGCGTTCCGGTGATCGGCGACCACCTGCGGAGAGAGGAAGCGCGAGAGTTCGATCCGGCCGTGGCCGTCCGGCGTGCGCATCATGGCGATCTCGACGCGTTGGTCGCCCAGTCCAGTGACGCGCCCTGCCCACTCGCCCTCGACCATGGCTCGGCCTTCCAGCTCGAGGCCGAGTTCACGAAAGAACTTGATCGCCGCTGTGAGGTCCTCGACGACGATGCCGACGTTGTCCAGTCTGAGGGCCATCTGGCGAGGCTACCGAGTAGGACTGCACCGAGAACGCCGGATAGGTGGGCACCGAGAACGCCGCATGCCTTTCGGCATCTTCTGCGTGCGCAGTTGCACCCGCCGAGGGCGGTGAGGATGGTCAGCCGGCTCACCGACCGGGCCGGCAGAGAGGAAGCGGCGAGGGCGGTGATCACGCCGAGGACAGCGATCGGGGCGAGATCGGCCGGACGGACGGTGAACCAGGCGGGCTCATAGGACAGGAAGCGGTCGTGGTGAGGCCACAGCGCGGCCAGGCCGAGGACACCGAGGGCGAGGCCGGAGGCCCTGCCGAGGAGGCCGGACCACGCCCCCTGCCACAGGACCACGGCGCGCAGGGCCGCCGGCGAGGCGCCACTGCTGGCCAGGATGCCCAGGGCCCGCAGCTGGCGGCGGGCCCCGACGGCGAAGGCGGCGGCGATCACGATGCCGAGCACAGCGAGGGCGAGCGCCCCGACGACGGTGCTCCAACGCACCTCGGCGTCCCGGTCGGAGGTTCCACCCTGGGTCATCGGCCCGTAGCGGGCGCCGGCGTACTGAGCCGGTACCTGCAGACCTGTGGCGTTGATGGCGCCGAGGGCGGCCGCAACGGCGGAGGCGTCGCCGGGCAAGTCGATGAACAGCGACCGGCTTCGTTGGGCCAGGCTGATGTCGGGTACCTGACCGACGTAGAGGGTGTCCTCGCGAGCCCCGGTCAGCCGGTGGGCGATCCCCACGACCGTGGCGTTGAGGTTGAGCTGGGCCAGGTCGAGCCGGCTGCCGACGTGGAGGTCCCATGCTCGGGCCAGCTGGGGGGAGACCGCCACCTTGCCCGGCCCCCGAGGGAGGTGACCCGAGCGCAGGGTCGACCGTGCGGCAACGATCGGGTCGTTCTCGGGCCCCATCACGGCGACGAACTCGCTAGGGGTCACGGTGAGGGAGACGCCGTTCAGCGCTCGCACCTCCGTCGGCCCCGAGCCGTAGCGCTTCACGACATCGACCACCTGAAGGGCGGGAGCGGTCACCGGTGTGCCTCCTGGTTCTTTACGGGCTGCGGGTTGGGTTCGGTGGTCCGGTGGAGCTGGAGCAGGCGGGCCTCGCACAGGTCGAGCCAGCGCAGGTCGCCCTCGGCCCGCACCACCGCGGCGTCGGCGGCCAGCCGGGCGACGAGGTCGGCGCCACGGGCCTCGGCCCGCAGGGCCCGGCGGCGGCGCTGGAGGACCTCGGTGAGGGCCGTGCGCTGGCCGGTGACCACGGCCAGGGCGGCCTGGGGCGCGGCTGCGATGGCCAGCAGCACCTTCATCACCAGCTCGTCACGGGGTGGGGCCTCGTCGCCGGGGAGGGCCTGCCACCACGAGTCGAGCTCCTCCCGGCCGGCGGCGGTGATGGCGTAGCGCTTCTGGTCGTCGTGGACGTCGACGACCACGCAGCCGTCCCGTCCCAGCCGGTCCAGCGTTGTGTACACCTGCCCGACGTTCAGCTTCCACATCCCCCCGGTGGCTGCCTCGAAGCCGGTCTTCAGCTGGTAGCCGTGGCTGGGCCCCGAGGCGAGGAGGGCGAGCAGGCCCGGGCGGATGGTCACCGCAACCCAGTATGCATACCT
>JBBSHM010000036.1:0-25683 GCA_038253125.1 Acidimicrobiales bacterium | reverse complement strand
GCCCAGGCCCAGCGCCTCGGCCAGCTCCAGCCGTTCGGCGTCGTCGTCGACCTGGGCCGTCTCGGCCTCCAGCTGGACGCACATGGGCAGCACCTCGGCGTAGCCCTGCAAGCGGGCCGCAACCGGCGCCGCCCGCTCGTCGAGCCGGTCGAGGTCATCCTCGCCCACGTTGACCACGGCCAGGACAGGCTTGTCGGTGAGGAGGAAGGCGGTGCGCAGGTGCTGCCGGGCCTCGGCACCGAGACCGGCCCGGTAGAGCGGGGTCCCTTCGCCGAGCACCGCTCGGGCCGCTTCCAGGGCGGCGACCTCGGCCGCCACCGACTTGTCGAGCTTGGCCGCCTTCGCCCGCTTGGTGGCCTGGGCCTCGACGGTTGCCAGGTCGGCCAGGCACAGCTCGGTCTCGACGGTGTCGAGGTGGTCGAGGGGGTCGGCCGGTCCCATGACGTCGTCGTCCTCGAAGGCCCTGAGCACGTAGACGATGGCGTCGACCTCGCGGATGTCGGCGAGGAAGCGGTTTCCCAGCCCCTCGCCCTCACTGGCCCCCTCGACCAGCCCGCCGATGTCGACGAACTCGACGGTGGCCGGCACCACGCTCTTCGACCTGGACATCTGGGCCAGGGCGGCCAGGCGGTGGTCAGGCACCCGGGCCCGGCCCACGTTGCGGTCCTTGGTGGCGAACGGGTAGGGGGCGGCCAGGGCGCCCCCGCCGGCCAGGGCGTTGAACAGCGACGACTTCCCGGCGTTGGGAAGGCCAACGAAACCGAACTGCTCCATTGCCGCGACGCTACCGGTGAGAAGGGAGTGCACCCGCCGGAGTAACCTGGCCGGCCATGTCGAAGCGCACCGTGAAGCGCAAGCTCCGCACCAAGAAGAAGGCCAACCACGGCAAGAAGCCGAACTGCGGGCGCGGCTAGCGCTGGCCGCCCACGCTTCAGCTTGGAAGGGGGTCTCGATGACCGACGCGGGCACCACCACCGAAACCGGCACCTCCACGCTGCCGGTCACCGAGGACGGCGACCACGACCGCTACGCCCACTACGTGGTGCAGGACGACCTGGCCCGCAGCCAGGCCACCGGCGAGCCGGTGCGGGCCCTTTGCGGCAAGATCTGGACCCCGGACCGCGACCCGAAGCGCTACCCCGTCTGCCCGACCTGCAAGGAGATCGCCGCCCGCTGGGAGACCCGCGGAAACAACTGACCACCGCTACTGTCGGGAGAAACCCCCCGCTGAGCGACACCAACTCCCGACAGAAGCCGGGTGGGGACGCCGGTCAGCGGCGCCAGCGGACCCCGAGGTCGGCGAGCAGCTCCACCAGGACGCTTGGCCGGTCGGTCATCACACCGTCCACCCCGAGATCGATCAGGCGGCGCATCTCCTCCTGGTCGTCGATGGTCCACACGTGCACCGCCAGACCGGCCTCGTGGGCGGCGTGCACCGAGGCGGCGGTGACGACGTCGGTGCCGCCGAAGCGGGGAGGCACCTGCACAGCCGCATGCACCCGTACCTGGGCGGGGACGGGCTCGCCGTTCGCCATGGCCTGGGCCAGCGCCACGACGTCGCCAGGCCCGCACGACGTGGCGATGGCGGTGCCCTGGGCTCCGAAGGCGTCGAGGGCGGCATCGCTGAACGAGGCGATGATCACGTCGTCAGCGCGGCCGGCGGCGAGCAGCTCTACGGCCAGCTGGGCCTCGTAGGGGGCCACCTCGGGTGCCGTCTGCTTGATGTCGAGGTTCAGGAGCACCTCGGGGAAGGCAGCCAGCACCTCGGCCAGGGTGGCGACGCCCAGACCCCGATCCGAAGGCGCCCGGCCCCGCAGCGGCAGGTCGGCCGGGTCGGCATCGTGGTCCACCACCTCGCCGGGCCGCCACCAGTAGGCGTTGTCGAGGGCCTGAAGCTGCCCCAGGGTGAGATCGGCGATGCGGCCCGAGCCCTCGGTGGTGCGGTCGACGGTCGGGTCGTGGCAGACGACGAGGTGCCCGTCGGCGCTGCGGTGGACGTCGAGCTCGAGGACATCGGCACCCAGCTCGACGGCTCGCCGCAGGGCGAACATGGTGGACGAGGGCGCTTCCCGAGCCCCGCCCTGGTGGGCGAAGGACAGCACCCGCCGCCCCAGCCAAGGGTTGTCCACCACGATCAGAGCAGGCGGGAGAGGGGGATGAGGGGGCGGGCTCCGGTGTGGCCGATGACCTCGGCGGCCGCCCGGGAGCCGAGCCGGCCGCACTCCGGCAGGGGCAGGCCCTGGGTGTAGCCGTAGAGGAAGCCGGCGGCGAACAGGTCACCAGCGCCCGTTGTGTCGACCAGCGTCGGCACGTCCTCGGCCGGCACCTCGACGACCCGCTCGGCGGTGACGATGACCGATCCGGCGGCGCCCCGGGTGATCACCGCCACCTCCACCCGGCCCTGCAGCTGGCGAACGGCGTCGTCGAACCCCGTGCCGCACAGAACCTGAACCTCGTCCTCGTTGCCGAACAGCACGTCGACCTGGTCGTCCACCAGGCCGACCCACTCCCGCAGGTGCCGCTCGACGCAGAACGAGTCCGACAGGGTGAGGGCCACCTTGCCGCCGGCCTGGTGGGCGATGCGGCTGGCCTTGCGGTAGGCCTCCTTCGCCGCCGGGCTGTCGAAGAGGTAGCCCTCGAGGTACACGACCTTGGCGTCGCCGATGACGGCCGGATCGATGTTCGCGGGCCCCACGGCGGCACCAGCCCCGAGGTAGGTGCTCATCGTCCGCTCAGCGTCTGGGGTGACCACCACCAGGCACCGACCGGTGGAGGGCCCGTCGGTGGCCGGTGGGGCGGCGAAGGTCACGCCGTTGGTGCCGAGGTCGTGGGCGAAGACCTCCCCCAGCTCGTCGTCGCGGACCATACCGACGAACGCCGCCCTCCCTCCGAAGGAGGCGACGCCGGCCACGGTGTTCGCCGCCGAGCCGCCCGACATCTCGGTGCCCACGCCCATTTCCGCGTACAGGTGGGCGGCCCGGTCCTCGTCGATCAGGGCCATCGACCCCTTGTGGAGCCCGTTGTCGGCCAGGAAGCGGTCCTCCTCGTGGGTGATGACGTCGACCAGGGCGTTGCCGAGGCCGACGACGTCGTACGTGGGTCCAGGCACGTGGCGGGATCCTACGGCGCCGCCAAGCGCTGCGTACGAGCGCCGGTAGCGTGCCTCGGCGATGGATGACCCCTACCGCCTGCCAACCGACGTCGTCCCCTCCAGCTATGACCTGGTGCTCGAGCCCGACCTCGGCTCGGCCAGCTTCGTCGGCGAGGTCACCATCCAGGTAGAGGTCGTCGAGCCCACCGACGAGGTGGTGCTGAACGCCATCGACCTCCAGCTCGACATGGCCGACGTCGACGGGCGGGCCGCCGAGGTGACCCTGGACGCCGAGCACGGGCGGGCCTCGCTCCGCCTCGCCGCACCCCTCGCCGTCGGCCCGGCCACCGTTCACATCCGCTTCCGCGGCATCCTCAACGACAAGCTGCGCGGCTTCTACCGGTCGACGTTCAAGGACTCGAGCGGCACCGAGCACACCATCGCCACCACCCAGTTCGAGTCGACCGACGCCCGCCGGGCCTTCCCCTGCTGGGACGAGCCGGTGCTGAAGGCGACGTTCTCGGTCACCCTCATCGTGCCCGAAGGGCTGCTCGCCGTCAGCAACGCGGCGGTGGCATCGGAGGAGCTCACCCCCGACGGCCGGCGTCGGGTCGTCTTCCAGCCGACGATGAAGATGTCCACCTACCTGGTGGCGTTCATCGTCGGCCCTCTCACCGCCACCGAGGCGGTCGACGTCGACGGCGTCCCCCTGCGGGTCATCGCCGCCCCCGAGCGGATAGCGCTCGCCCCCTTCGCCCTCGAGGCCGGCGCCTTCGCCCTGCGCACCTACGCCGACTTCTTCGGGATCGCCTACCCGGGCGGCAAGCTGGACCTGGTCGCTATCCCCGACTTCGCCTTTGGGGCCATGGAGAACATGGGTTGCGTCACCTTCCGGGAGACGGCCCTTCTGGTCGACGACACCCACGCCAGCCAGGCCGAGCTCCAGCGCGTGGCCGACGTGGTTAACCACGAGATCGCCCACATGTGGTTCGGCGACCTCGTGACCATGAAGTGGTGGAACGGCATCTGGCTCAACGAGGCCTTCGCCACCTTCATGGAGCTGAAGGCCACCGACGCGTTCCGCCCGGAGTGGGACCGTTGGACCAGCTTCGGCGTGGAGCGGGGCGCCGCCTTCGCCGTCGACAGCCTGGCCTCGACCCGGCCGATCGAGTTCCCGGTGATCTCGCCCGCCGAGGCCGAGGGGATGTTCGACGTCCTCACCTACCAGAAGGGCTGCGCGGTGATGCGCATGCTCGAGCAGTACGTGGGCGAAGACGGCTTCCGTGACGGGCTCCGCCGCTACATGGACACCCACGCCTACGCCAACACCGAGACCGGCGACCTGTGGGACGCCATCGAGGAGGCCACCGGCCAGCCGATCCGCGCCACCATGGACAGCTGGATCCTGCAGGGCGGCTTCCCTCTTGTCAACGCCACCCTGTCGGCTGACGGCACCGGCTTGACCCTTGAGCAGGAACGGTTCAGGCTCCTGCCCGGCCCCCCGACAGCTACCGCCGAGGAACCCCTCTGGTCTGTGCCCGTCGTGCTGCGCACGTCGTCCGGAGAGGTCCATCGTGTCCTGCTGAGCGAGCGCTCACAGACCCTTTCCCTGGGCGCGGCCAGGCCCGAGTGGATCGTCGTCAACACCGGCGCCTCAGGCTTCTACCGGGTGCGCTACGCCCCGGGCCTCCTGCAGGTCCTGCTCGGCAACTTGGCGGCGGCGGCGCTCACCCCGCTCGAGCGCCATTGCCTGGCCAGCGACATCCACGCCGCGGTGCTGTCCCGCCGGGCGCCGGTCACCGACCTCCTGGAGGTCGTCCGGGCTCTCGCTGACGACGACGATCCTGACGTCTGGCACTCCCTCGCCTCCAGCCTGTCGTTCCTAGCCCGGGTGGCGCGGGGCGGCGAAGCCGACGCGCTCGCCGTCAGCCTCGTGCAGGAGATCGGCCGGCCGGCGCTGGCCCGGGTCGGATGGGAGGCCGTCAAGGGTGAGAGCGATCGCACGGGAACCCTGCGGAGCGTGCTGATCGGCCTGCTGGGGGGCGCCGGCCGTGACCCCGAGGTGAGGGCCAAGGTGAGGTCGCTTTTCGAGTTGTGGCTGGACGACCGCTCCTCGGTGGCGGCCGACCTGATCGATGTCGTTCTGCACACCACGGCCCGGATCGGCAATCCGATCGACTACGAGCGCATCGTCGAGCGCACCCGCACCGCATCCACGCCTCAGGAGGAGGTCGCCACCCTGGCCGCCCTCGCCTCGGTCGAGGAGCCGGCGCTGTTCTCCCGCACCCTTCAGCTCTACCTCTCGGCCGAGGTGCGCACCCAGAACGCGCCGTCGGTGCTGGCCGCCGCCCTGCGCAGCGCCATCGGGGGCCGGGAGGCCTGGGACACGGTACGCGAGCACTGGGCGGAGATCAACGAGCGCTACCCCTCCAACAGCATCTCCCGTCTGCTCTCAGGCCTGTCCGCTCAGATCGACCCGGGTCTGGCCGCCGACGCCCGCGCCTTTCTCAGCCAGCACCCTCTCCCCCAGGGTGCCAAGCAGGTGGCCCAGATCCTCGAGACGATGGACGTGAACGCCCGCTTCGCCACCGAGGCAGGCCCCACGCTCGCCGCCATGCTTCGCTAGCCCGCTCATTCGGTCGCTGGCCGGGCCACCGTTCGGGCGGGGTGATCAGGAGAAGTACAACCGCATCAACAGGCGGGCCAGGCGGTCGCTGTCGTGGCGGATCAGGGTGCGGCGGAGGGGGTCGCCGGGGCGCTGGTGGTCGTGTTCGTCGCTGACCAGGTTGGCGCCTATCGCTGTCCAGGGGCGGCCCTTCATGGCCTCGTCGTCCCAGCCGACAACCTGCTCGCCCTCATCGGCGTAGCGGCGCACCACCTCGTCGCCCGGGTGCTCGGTGTTGAACAGGAGGTGGTCGAAGACCGGGCCGGTGTAGCGCTCGACGGCGTCGATGAAGTCATGGGCACCGAAGCCGTCGGTCTGGCCCGGCTTGGTCATGAGGTTCGACACGAAGACCTTGCGGGCCCGGGTGGCGGCCAGGGCCTCGGGCACGCCGTCGGTCAGCACCAGGCCGATGAGCGACGAGTAGAGGCTGCCGGGCCCGAGGACCAGGAGGTCAGCGGCCTCGATGGCGGCGGCCGCCCGCGGGTTGATGCGGGCCTCCGGTTCCAGGTGGAGGCGGGGCGGCCGGCCCGGGTCGTGGCGGCTCGAGGCGATGAGGTGCTCGCCCCGCACCACCTCGCCGTCGGCGGTGATTAGGCACAGCCGTACGTCGTTGGTCGTGACGGGCGCCACATCGCCCTTGACGGCCAGGATCCGGCAGGACTGCTGAACCGCCTCATCGAAGCTGCCGGTGATCTTCTCCATGGCTGTGAGGAGGAGGTTGCCGACGCTGTGACCGCCGAGCGAGCCCGCTTCGAACCGGTAGTTCATGAGCTCGCGCATCAGCCCGCTGTCGAGGCTGAGGGCTACCAGCGCCTGGCGCACGTCGCCGGGCGGCAGGACGCCGAGCTCGTCACGGAGCAGTCCGGTTGAGCCTCCGTCGTCGACCATGTTGACAACGGCGGTGATGTGGTCGACGTAGTGCTGGAGGGCGCTCAGCACGGTGAACGACCCGGTCCCGCCGCCGAGCACGACGACGCGCACCCCTCCCACCCTCGTGCCCCGCACACCGCCACGCTAGATGTCCGGGCTCTCGCGGGCATCCGCCGCCAGGTCGCTCCGTTCGGCCCGACACCACATCCGGCCGCCACGCCTCGAGCGGGGGGGTTACCCCGGGTTACACAGAGCCCGATGCAGGGAGCAGGCTGTTCGGGTGCCCACCACCGCCGACGTCGCCCCGCTGGACCTCGCGCCGCCGTCGGCGAGCCGTGACCTGCCGGTCGACGTGGCCCGGGCCGGCGCCGTGGGCCTGGTGGTGGTCGGCCACGCTCTCGTGGCCGCGGTGTCCTGGCGGAACGGCCACCCGGTGGCCGACAACTTCCTGGCCATCTCGCCGCTGGCCCGGGCGCTGACCTGGGCCTTCCAGGTGCTACCCCTGGTCTTCCTGTGCAGCGGCGTGGCCGGGGCCCACAGCGCCGGACGGCCCAGTTGGATCGCCGCCCGGATCGAGCGGCTGGTGGCACCGATCACCGCCTATCTCGCGGTGGTAGCCGCCGCCCTCCTCGGCGCCCGCCTGACCGGCGTGCTCGACGACCGGTCGGTCCGGGTGGTGGGACGGGCCATGACCATCCACCTGTGGTTCCTCGCCGCTCTCGTGCTGGTGACGACGATGGTCCCGGCCCTGCTCGTCGCCGGCCGGCGCTGGGGGTGGCGAATCGTTCCCGTGGCCCTGGCCGCTGCCGCCCTGATCGACACGGCCGGGCGGCGGATGCCGGCTCTGGGCTGGCTCGGCGTGCCAGTGGTTTGGGGCCTGTGCACCCACCTCGGCGTCCTGCGGGGGCTAGGGAATGCCTGGCCCGGCGGACGGCGGGGTGCCGCGCTGTGCGCCGTCGGCGCCCTGGCCGGGCTGGTGGTCCTCGTTCGCTGGGGCGGCTACCCCGTCTCGATGGTGAACGTGCCAGGAGTGGGGCGGAACAACGCCGGGCCGCCCTCGCTGGCCGTCGCCCTCCTGGGCCTGGCCCAGGCCGGCGCCTTCTCGGCGCTGGCCGACGGCTGGCGGCCCAGGCGGACGAAGCTGATCGCCGTGGCCAACCGGCTGGCCATGGGCGCCTACCTGTGGCAGTTCGCCGGCATCGTCATCGCCGCCGTCGTGCTGCTGCCGACGGGCTTCCTGCCCTCCCCCGCCACCGGCAGCGCCGCCTGGTGGGCTTGGCGACCGCTATGGCTGGTGGCCTGCCTGCTGGCCACCGCCGCCGTGCTCGCCACCGTCGGCGTCAGGGCCACCGGCCGCCCAGCACCCGGGCGTCCCGGCCCGGCGGCCACCGCCGTCGCCGCTCTCGCCGCCCTCGTCGGCTTCGTGCTGATCACCACGGCCGGCGTGACCGCCTCGACCGGCTTCCTGGCCGGCGCCGCCTGCCTCACCGTCGCCCGCCTCGCCGCCCGCCGCTCACCGGTGGGCGCCACCCCGTTGGCCGGTTGACGTCGCCCGGACGGCCCTGGCTGCTCCCGCCGCCCTGATCGCCGTCGCAACCGGCTCGACCGCCGGGAGACGGTGCCTGGTGACTCTGTCGGCGCGCCCGTACGCTCACCCGCCTGTGACCAGGCGCACCCGCTTCCGCGTCTTCGCCGTCGAGGAGGGGTCGGTCCAGCTGGCCTGGGCCAGCCTCGGGCCGGGCCGCCACAGCGTGGCTGTGGGTCCGGTCGAGGGCGAGGTCGACGGCGGCGCCGGCACCTGGACGGCAACGGGGCTGGCGCCGGCCACCAGCTACGAGGTGAAGGTCGACCGCCGATCGGCTGGCCGCGCCACCACGCTCGAGGCGTTGCCCGGGCCCGAGCGGTGCCGGATCGCCACCATCTCCGACTGCCACGTGGGCGAGAACGGCTTCGGCTTCCTGCTCGAGATGGAGGAGCCGCCCGGGGTCGAGCCCTACGCCGTGCGCTGCCTGCGGGCCGCCACCAGCGCGGCGGTGGCCTGGGGGGCGCAGCTGCTCGTGGTTAAGGGCGACCTGACCCAGCGGGCGCAGGCAGCCGAGCTCGATGCCGCCCTGGAGATCCTGGGTGGGCTCGGCATCCCGGTCGTGATGGCCCCCGGCAACCACGAGGTGAAGAAGGGGGCGACCGACTGGGCGGAGGCGGCGCGCTCGGCCGGGCTGGTGACGGTCGGGCCGACGCAGCCTCACGTCATCGACCTCCCAGGCCTGCGGGTGGTGGTCGGTGACACCACGATCCGACACCGCCACGTCGGCACCCTGCGGGGAGGCAGGGCCGAGGCGCTCGTCGAGGCCGCGGCCGGCGACCATCCCGCCCTGGTGTGCCTCCACCACCAGCTTGAGCCGCGCCACTACCACGATGTCTGGCCGCCGGGCATCCCCGGCCGCCAAGCGGTCCCCTTCCTTGATCGGCTGGCGGAGGCGGCACCGAACAGCTGGGTGACCACCGGCCACACCCACCGCAACCGGGCCCGCCGCCACGGCCCGGTGACGGTGACCGAGGTGGGCTCCACCAAGGACTTCCCCGGCACGTGGGCGGGCTACGTGGCCCACGACTCCGGCCTACGCCAGACGTCGTTCCACGTGACCGGCGAGGGCGCCGACGCCTGGCTCGACAGCACCCGCAACGCCGCCGCCCACGCCTGGGGGCACTGGTCCCCCGGCCGCCTCGACGAACGCTGTCACACCACGACCTGGACCTGAGCTGGACCTGAGAGTGGCCTGCTACTCCCTCGCCTCCTCCCGGAGGGGCCGTACGTCGAGAGGGATCTCCTCCAGCGAGCAGGGCCGCTGCACCACCGTGAACGAGCCGCGGTAGCCGAAGAGCGGGCCAAAGACGCGGTTGCGCACCTCGACGTTGATCTTGAAGCGCTGAGCGGCCTCGTCCCACCGCTCGCGCACCTCGGCGATGCCGGAGAACATCATCGGGAACGAGAAGGCGACGGGCCCTTCGTAGAAGCGCTGGGCGCCGGAGCGCAGGCAGAGACCGCCGGCGGCGTCCACCGACATGTGGATGTCGACCGCCAGGTGCTGGTGGGTGCCGAGGTAGTCGATGACAAGCCCCCGCTCCCGGCTCATCACCATGGTGGCGTCGAAGCTGCGGTAGCGGCGGGGCAGCTTGAACCGGCGGGACCAGGTGACGGTCTCCCGGCCGAAGCTGTCCCGGTAGGCATAGTTCGAGATCGTGAACGGGACGTTGCGGCCGCGGCTTGGGAACAGCACCCGGCGGGTCGAGCCGATCAGCAGGAACGGCAGGGTCCACCACGGCCCCCGCCACACCTCCTCCATGGTGCCCGTCCCGATCTGGCAGACGCCGTCGTCGGAGGAGAACCCGAACCGCCACTGCAGCTTGGGATGGAGCCGTTCGAAGTCGGCGCCGAGCGCCTCCTGGTAGATCGATGTCATCGGGACATCACGGGAGGGCTCCTACTTCGGGTTGGTGGTCCGGGGCCCTTCGGAGCGGGCGGCGGCCTGAGGGCCGGCCTTCGGTCGTGGCCAGGGCGGCCAGGGCGAGCGCCGCCATGGCCCAGTTCAGTGTGACGGGGTTGAAGGCCCGGCCGAGCACGCGGCGGTCGGCCACTGCCGCCGCCAGCACCAGCGCCGGCATCACCACGGCGGTGGCGGCGAACGGCCACCGCCGCCCTGACACGGCAAGGGTGACGGCTGCTGCCACCAGCTCGGCGGCGCCGGCTGACCTCACCGCCCGGCGGCCCCCCGCCTCGCCCATACCGGTGCGCCGCCACAGGTCGACCTCGCCGGCGTCGACCCTCCACAGCTTGGGCACCAACCCCTGGTAGAGCCACACCCCGGTCAGGCCGGCCACGGCGGCGGCGTGGGCCACAGCCTGGTCTCGACTGGCTTCGGGGGCAACACCATCCTCCAGCCACAGGCGGAGGCGGTCGAAGCTCCACGCCGTGGCCCAGCCGAACACCGGCCGGAAGACCCACCTGTCGGCCAGCTCACCGGCGCCTCCGAAGCGGGGGCGGTAGTCGTAGCGGGTCAGGAAGCGGATCCCGTCATCGGTCGGCACATAGCGCCAGTAGCCGGCGCCGGCCTCGATCAGTGAGCGCCGGTCGTCGGCCCAGAACTTGAGCCCCGACCACCTCGACCCGTCGGCCCGGTCGCGCTCGCCGAGGGACTCGCCGGTGCCGGCGACGGTGATCCCGGGGGCCACCGTGGTGGCGTAGGTGAACCGCTGCGGCTCGCCTTCGGCCCGGTCGAGGTACTCGATGACGCCGAAGCGGACGTCCCAGCGCTGGTGCTGCTCCGGCTGCTGGGTGGCCGCCCACAGGGCCTCCATCGGCGCCCGGACCCTCGACTCCACGTAGATGGGCCGGCGCCGCGGCACCCTCAGCGCTCCTCGGCCGACAGGCTGTCGATGCGGCGGACCACGGCGTCGAGCCGGGCGGAGGCGGTGGCGTGGAGGCGCTGGGCCCGCTCGTAGAGGTCGGCGGCCCGCTCGATGCCGAGGTCCCCGCCGGCCAGCTCGGCGGTCAGCCCCTCGAGCCGGTCGACCAGCTCCTCGAAGCTGAGGCCGTCCAGACCCTCCTCCGGGTCGGCGCCGAGATCACCGTTCCTGGACCGTTCGGCCCCATCGGCTCCGCTCCCTGTGCCCGTCATCGGTCTCGGCCCTCGACCACGGCGTTGAAGCGGCCGCCGGCCAATTCGACCTCGACCCGCTGGCCCGGGTGCAGGCCGGCTGGGTCACGCAGCACCGCGCCCGCCTCGGTGCGCACAACGGCGTAGCCCCGGCGCAGCACCTGGCCGGGCCCCAGGTCGTCCAGCCGGCCGGCCAGCGCACCGAGCCGCAGCTCGGCCTCACGGGCCATGGCCACCGGCGGTGCCCGCCAGTCGCCGCGGCCCAGCCGACCCCGGGCCCGCTCCAGGGCGACGGCCGGGTGGGCGCCGGCCAGACCGGCACCGGCCCGTTCCATGCGGCGCGATGCCCGGTCGACGGCGCCGCCCAGCGCCCGGGCCGGCGCGGCCCGCTCCAGCCCGGCGCCGGCCCCGTCGGCCCGGCGGCACAGGTGGCGGCCGGCGGTGGCCAGCGCGCCGTCCAGCCGGGCGCACAGGTCGGCCCGGCGGGGCACCACCTGGGCCGCCGCCATCGACGGGGTGCCGCAGCGCAGGTCGGCCACCTCGTCCACCAGCGGACGGTCGCCCTCGTGGCCGATGGCCGCCACCACCGGGACCCCGGCGGCGGCCACCGCCCGGCACAGCTGCTCGTCGCTCCACGGCAGCATCTGGGTGGCGTCACCGCCGCCTCGGGCCAGGATCACCACGTCGACGGCGGGGTCGGCCAGCAGCTCATCCAGCGCGCCCTCGATGCCCGCGGCCGCTCCCGGCCCCTGCACGGTGCACTCGGCGAAGCGCAGGGGCAGGCCGGCGAAGCGTTCGGCGACCACGGCCTCGATGTCGTGGCGGACGGCGGCGTCGGCCCCGCACACGATCCCCACCAGCCGGGGCAGGCCAGGCAGCTGACGGCGGGGCCGGCCGAGGATGCCGTCGGCGGTCAGGGCCAGGCGGGCCGCCTCGACCATGGCCGCCACCGCCCCGGCGCCGACGGGCACCACCTCCTCGGCCAGCAGGTGGACGAGGCCCCGGTCGGCCTGCCAGTCGAGCCGCCCGGTGACGAGCACCCGCTCGCCGTGCACCACCCGGCTGCGCCGCCGGGCGCTGGCCGGCACCCGCACGGTCACCGACGCAACCCGGTCCTTCAGCGTGAAGTAAGTGGCGCTGCGGTAGGGCTTCGGCTGGTGCACCTCGCCGGGCACGGCGACGCGGCCGACCGGCGACAGGAGCCGGGCCACCTCGCCGGACAGGCGGGTCAACGTGACCTGGCGCACCGGGTCGACCAGGGGCAGCACGGCAACCGAGCGTACCGGCGCGCCTGCGTCCGCCCCGGCTCGGCGGTCCGCCACCCGGCCGTGGGGGACAGGCTCGGTCGGCCGGCGGCGCTAGGCCGGCGTGGGGGCCAGGGCGGCCTGGCGGGCGTCGCGCTTGTCGGCCAGGTGAGCGCCGACCTTCTTGATGCGGGCCATCTGGGCGAACAGGCCGTCACGCGCCTTTTCGGCCGCGTCGCTGAGGCCCTCTATGGCGTCGACCTTCCAGTGGCGCAGCACGCAGGGAGCCAGGATCTTGTCGTGGTGGATCTCCAGGTCGTAGATGCCGGCGTTAGCGATGGCCTGGGCGTGGTCCTTGAAACCGGCGATGCCGGTGCCCGGCATCTCGAACACATCGACCTGGTGCGCAATCGCCTCGACCGTCAGCGAGGGATCGGTCTCGAGGGACCCGGCCACCAGGTCCCGGTAGAACAGGTAGTGGAAGTTCTCGTCCTTGGCCACCCGGCTCATGACGGCCTGGCCCCGCGGGTCTTCCATGCGGTCGCCGGTGTTCCAGTGCGAGATGCGGGTGGCCAGCTCCTGCAGCGCCACGTAGACGAAGCCGTTGGCGGCGTTGGGCAGCGTGTCACCGTGGAAGCCGGCCTGAACCTGGTGCATGCGGTTGCGCTCCAGCTCCCAGGGGTCGAGGGTGCGGGTGGCGGTCAGGTAGTCGCGGATGACGATCGAGTGCCGCCCCTCCTCGGCCACCCACCGCCGGTTCCACTCGCCCCACACGTCGTCGGCCCCGAACATGCGGGTGATCACCTGGAAGTAGAAGGGGAGGTTGTCCTCGGTGAGCAGGTTCACGAGCAGCGACGAGCGCACCGCCGGGTCCATCGGGACCTCCGTCTCGTCCCACCCCTCGCCGGGCTCGAAGTCACGAGCCTGGGAGTAGGGCACGAACTCGTGCGGGAACCACTCCTTCGTCGTCGCCAGGTGCCGCTCGTACAGGCGCTCGGCCACGGGAGCGAGCTCGGCCAGGAAACCGACGTCTGTGGGTGCAGAGGAGGTCACGAGCCCATCCTACCTACTGGTAGGTAGGGAGAAACCCCGGGAGGCCCGGTTCATGCGCTCTTCACTCAGGCGGCGGCACCGGAGCCAGCACGAACAGCAGCTCGACCTGACACGCCTTCTCGCCGTTGACCGTGGCCAGGCCGGTGCCCTTGCCGGCCACGCTGCTCATCCGCCCCAGGGTCACCTCGAGCTCCAGCGTCTCGCCTGGCACGACCTGGCGGCGGAAGCGGGCCTTGTCGATGCCGCCGAAGAGCGGGAGCTTACCGGCGAACCGCGGGTCGCTGAGCAGGGCGATGGCGCCGACCTGAGCCAGCGACTCGACCATCAGCACCCCCGGCAGGGTGGGCCGCCCCGGGAAGTGGCCGGCCCAGAACGCCTCATCCCCGGTCAGCCGCCACAGGCCCCGGGCCCGCTCCCCCGGCACCAGCTCGGTCACCTCGGAGACGAGGAGGAACGGGTCACGGTGGGGCAGGACGTCGATCGGCTGCGGCAGGTCCGCCATCTCGGCACGCTCCATCGGCTCCGCCATCAGTGGCCCATCCCGAGGCCGCCGTCCACCGGAATGACGGCGCCGGTCACGTAGGAGGCGGCGTCGCTGGCCAAAAAGGCGACGACGGCCGCCACCTCCTCGGGGGTCGCCGTGCGGCCCAGGGGGATCTGCGCCTTCAGCTGCGCCACCTGTGCCTCGCCCAGGGCGGCTGTCATGTCGGTGTCAACGAAGCCCGGTGCCACCACGTTCACCGTGATGCCCCGGCTGCTGACCTCGCGGGCCAGGCTACGGCCGAAGCCGATGAGCCCGGCCTTGGCTGCCGCGTAGTTCGTCTGGCCGCCCGAGCCGAGCAGCGCCACCACCGACGACATCAGCACGATGCGGCCCCGGCGCTGCTTCAGCATCCCGCGGACCACCCGCTTGGTGACCCGGAAGGCGCCCGTGAGGTTGGCGTCGAGGACAGACGCGAAATCATCCTCCTTCATGCTGAGCAGCAGGCCGTCCTTGGTCATGCCGGCGTTGGCCACCAGCACCTCGACCGGCCCCAGCTCCTCCTCGACCTCCTTTACTGCGCTGTCGATCGAGGCGGTGTCGGTCATGTCGCAACGCACCGAGAGAAAGCCTTTGACCGGCTCACCCCGCACGGTGACCGCCACCCGGTCACCCTGCTGCTGGAACGATTCGGCGACGACCCGGCCGATCCCCCGGTTCCCCCCGGTGACGAGCACGACCCGACCTGTCACGCTGTGCCCTCTGGTCGCTCCCGCGCCGGCCTCATGCTCCCACCGCGTGGAAGCCGCCGTCGACGTGGACGATTTCGCCGGTGGTCTTCGGCAGCCAGTCCGAGAGCAGGGCCACCGTTGTCCGGGCCACGGCGGCGGCGTCGGCCACCACGTCCCAGCCGAGCGGCGCCAGGGCCTGGAAGCGCTCCTCGAACTGGGCGAAGCCGGGAATGCTCTTGGCCGCCATGGTCTTCACCGGGCCGGCCGCCACCAGGTTGACGCGGGTGCCCTGGGCGCCCAGGTCCCGGGCCAGATAGCGGGCACAGGACTCGAGGCCGGCCTTGGCCACGCCCATCCAGTCATAGGCCGGCCAGGCCACGGTGGCATCGAAGTCAAGGCCCACGACCGACCCCCCGCCACCGGCTGAGAGGAGCGGGGCCAGGCAGGCCACCACCTCCTTCAGGCTGTAGGTGCTGATGTGAAGGGCCACGGCCACGTCCTCCCAGGGGGCCTCCAGGAAGCCGCCGCCCAGGCAGGACCCGGGGGCAAAGCCGATGGCGTGCAGGACGGCGTCGAGGGCCCCCCACCGGGCTTCGAGGGCGGCGGCCACCGCCCGACCGTGCTCGGGCACCGTGACGTCCCACTCGTACACGTCAGCCTCTCCGTCGAGCCCCAGGCGCTTGGCCATCCTGCGGGTGAGGGACATGCCCCGGCCGGCGCCGCTCAGCACCACCTGGGCCCCCTCGGCCACGGCCAGCTCGGCCACGCCGTAGGCCAGCGACTCATTGGTCAGCACCCCGGTGACGAGGGTGCGCTTGCCTTCCAGCAGTCCGGGCATGCCTGGCAGTCTGGCCGACGCCGGAGCCTGTCGGTGGGGGCCGCTCAGAAAAGGGTGAGGTCGGGCTGCCTGGCCCCCCGCAGAAGGTCGTAGTCGACCTCGACCCAGCTGAACCCTCGGGCCTGGCACATCACCTTGGCCTGCGGGGCGATCTGTTGGGCCACCAGCACACCACGCAGGGGCCGCAGGCGCGAGTCGAGCTGCAGCCGCTCGAGGTAGCGGGACAGCTGAGCCACCCCGTCCAGGTCGCCACGACGCTTCACCTCGACGACCACGGTGTGCCCGTCGGCGGCCCGGCACAGCAGGTCGACCGGGCCGATGTCTGTGACGTGCTCGCGGCGGATCAGCACCAGACCGTCCTCGAGAGCCGTCGGATCGCCGGCCAGCAGCTCCTGCAGGTGAGCCTCGACCCCGTCCTTCACCAGGCCCGGCGCCGTGCCCAGCGGCTCGTCGACGTCGTGCAGCACCTCCTCGATGTCGATGGTGAGCCGCTCGCCCTTGGGGTTGGTCACCGTCCACCGCCAGAGCAGGCCGACCTCGGGCGGCGAGGCCTGCTGCACCAGGGTGTTCGGGGCGTTCATCCAGTTCAGCGGCTTGTAGGCGCCGGAGTCGGCGTGCACGCACACGCACCCGTCCGCCTTGACCATCAGCAGGCGGACGGCCATGGGCAGGTGGGCGGCCAGCCGCCCCTGGTAGTCGACCGAGCAGCGGGCGATCACCAGGCGCATCCCCCGAAGACTCGCACGGCCGCCCGGTGGGCTGCGACGCCTCCGATACAGCGAAGATTTCGTCAAGCTGTCTGAACGCGGCAAGTGGCGGAAGCGACCTTTTGGCCATCTACGCTCCAGCGCATGCTTCCGCAACCGGGTGGGGCGGCAGGCCGCCGCACGATCTCGCTGGTGTGCGCGGCGCTGGCCTTTGTCGCCATCGCCGGCGCCCTCGCCTACTCAGCAGGTTCGGCCGGCGCCGGATGCGGGAGCGCCCTGACGGCGTTCCGCAAGCCGCTCCCCTCACCCCTCCTCAGCGACGCCGAGAAGGCCGAGATCACCCGGACCAAGGCCAACCCCTACCTGGCCGCCGCCGCCAAGGCCAAGCCGACCGAGGACTGCCGCCGCATGGGTTCGAGCCGCCTGATCACCGCTGGCCTGGGCAGCCTCATCATCCTGATCCCCGTCCTAGCCGCCTCCGTCTACATCTACCTCTACTGGCCCCGCCACCAGGACGACTGATCCAGGGGCAGCTGTGTGCCCCCCGGCTTCGGCTCTGGCCTTGGCATCGTAGAAGCGTCGGAGATGAACCACCGCGGGCCGATCGCCGGCGTACTGCTCCTTGATCGACCGCTTCCTGTCCTCGAGCTCGCGATCCAGTGCAGCCGCAGCGACACCGTCGATGCCGCCCGGCCCAGCTCGAGCGTGATCTCCCGCAACGAGGCGTCCTCTCGGAGTCGGCTGTCGATCAGCTCACGTTCCGCCACACAAAGCCTGCATCCTGCCAAGATCATGTCATCCGCCGGTCGGTTGCTCAGGGCCAGTCCGGCCATGCTGGCCGGACTGTTGCAACCACCGGTGAAACCCGCCGACGCCATGGCGGCGATAGCGCTCAGGCGTGCAGAAGCTACGCCCAGGAGGTACGACTACGATGACTACCCGCGCCACCGGAAGCGACCGGTGAGGCCAGCACCCCCATAACCCAGGGGGGTGCCCCGCACCGGCGAATGCCTGTTAGCACCATGGTAAAGATGAACGGAGTTCCCATATCGTCTGGATGGATACCGCAACATCCACATCCGGGAGAACCACATGATGACATATGGGCGGTGGTGACGATCCTGAAGAGGCGGAACGGGACGGTGAACGACGAGAGTATCGTCCTGGGGTGTTCAGGGCGGTACCGCGAGGCCGCCGAAGTCGGTGACCACCCAACCGGCCAGTTGGTAGCTCTTCCGCACATGACCATTAGGCGCGAAACGGAATAGACAAATGACGAGAACGCAGACCTCTCTGACGAGGTTGCGCCCCGCGAGAAGACAAAGAACCGCATTGAGCCACAGCCCAAGGAGACACAGCATGTACAGGTCCATCCGGCGCGATATGGTCCAGCTAGGACTGCTTGCGATCATCGCAAGCCTCACGGTTCTTGTCGGACCCACCGCAGCGGGGGCGTCCTCGCCGTCACCGGGTTACGCGGCCAGGGACTTCGTCGTGGGGATGCCCAACGCCAATAACATTGGACCGGTGGGCCTCGCATTCGATGCCACGAACCACCTCTGGGTGATGGACTACTCCAATGGCCTGCTCTACAAGTTCGATGGCTCCGGCGGTGTAGCCGACGCCGCCCACCAGATCACGGTCGGCGCCTCGCCCTGGGGTCCGGGCAACGCCGCTGGCATCGCGTTCAGCAAGAGCGGCCGGCTCTACGTGGCTCTGCAACGATCTAATCGCGTTGATGAAGTGTCGTTGACGGACGGTCAAATCGTTCGCACGGTCGCCAGCGCTGGTTGCGCAACGGGCATAGCGACCGATCCGGCCAGTGGCGACCTGGTGGTGACCGACCCGTGCCCGGGTCCCTCGACCCGTATCCACGACCCCGACAGCCCAACCCCGGTGGTCAGCCAGCAGATGTGGCCCTACTGGTCGGACGGCCTGTCTTTCGTTCCCGACGGGTCGATCTGGAGCACCTATTACGGGAACTACCTCGTCCATGTGGTGAACGGAAGCCCAACCGATGAGACAGTCTACGTGCCGGGTGGCCCTGACGGCACCGCCGTCAGCACCGTGGACGGCGCAGTGTTCGCCAACACGAACGCCGGCACCGTTGTACGTTTCGACACGGCCACACACGTGCAGACGAACATCTTCAGTGGTGGCTCGCGCGGCGACTTCTCTACCGTCGGGCCCGACGGCTGCCTCTACATCACCCAGACCGACCGGATCGTCCGCATCAGCGACGACCACGGTGGCTGCCCGTTCGCGCCCACCACAGCCTTGCCGGTCATGCGGCTCACGCCGTCAACGCAGTCGCCCCACGTCGGCGAAACCGCGGCAATCACTGCGACGCTTAAGAACGTCCAGCAGCCCTTGGGCACAGTCGTCACCTTCACCGTCACGGGGGCGAACCCTGGGACCTTCACCGGGACAGCCGATGCCAGCGGAATCGTCATTGCCACATACAAGGCGGCAGCCCAAGGGATCGACACTGTCGCCGCCACCACCAAGCTCGCCAACCTCGAGGTTGCGTCCAACTCGACAACCGTGGACTGGCAGCCAGCCCTGGATGCAACGCCGCCCGTGATCACACCAACCATCACCGGCACCCGCGGGGCATTCGGCTGGTACACCTCACCGGTGACGGTCTCCTTCGCCGCCGCCGATCCGGAATCGGGTGTGGCCTCCACGAACGGGTGTGACACCGTCACCTTCAGCGTTGACACACCCTCGGCCTCCATCACCTGCACGGCGACCAACGGTGTCGGCCTCAAGAACTCAGACACCGAGATCGTCAAGATCGACCAGACAGCGCCGACGGTCGGCTTCTCCGGCAACGCCGGCACCTACTCCATCGACCAGACCGTGGCCATCACTTGCTCGGCCAACGACGCGATGTCCGGCGTCGCATCGAGCACGTGCGCGAACGTGAACGGCCCCGCCTGGTCCTTGGGCGTCGGCTCCCACACGATCTCGGCGAGCGCGAGCGATGTGGCCGGCAACGTGGGCTCCTCCAGCACCAGATACACCGTCGTCGTCACCGCGCCAGGATTGTGTGCTCTCACCCAGGCGTGGACAACCCAGGCCGCGATCGCCGACGCCCTCTGCGACAAGCTCGATAGGGCTTCCACCGCGTCGGCATCCGGGCAGGTCACTACAGCACAGAACATCCTTAACGCCTTCCGCAACCAGGTCGCCGCCCAACGCGGGAAAGCAATCACGACGACCCACGCCGATGAGTTGGCGCTCCTATCGTTCTCACTCTAGGTAAAACGGCGTGGCAGGTCGCCGTCGCTCACAGCGCCGGCGGTCGGGTGTTGGTAGGAAGCGGGCTCCGAGACCGTCGAGCGCCACCACGCCACCCTGGAAGTCGGCGCAGCCATCGTCCCTGCCGCCACCGTCCTCGCCGCCAGGGGCTGCGGTTGCCCTCTTGAGGCCAGAGGGTCAGTTGCCGGGTTGGACGAGCCCAGTTTCGTAGGCCACCACGACAGCTTGGGCGCGGTCGCGAAGTCCGAGCTTGGTGAGGATTCGGCTCACATGAGTCTTCACCGTCGCCTCGGACAGGTAAAGCCGTGCGGCGATGTCAGCGTTGGAGTTCCCCCGGGCGATGTGGCGCAGCACTTCTATCTCTCGGGTGGTCAGGGCCGTGAGCCGCCCCGGCGTGTCTCCGGGCAGGGGACGGGCGACGAACTGCTCAATGAGTCGGCGGGTCACCGCAGGTGCCAGTAGGGCTTCGCCTTGAGAACAGAGCCGGATGCCGTAGAGGAGCTGTTCCGGCGGCACGCTTTTGAGCAGGAACCCACTCGCCCCGGCCTTCATGGCGTGGTACACGTACTCGTCGGTGTCGAAGGTGGTGAGCATGAGCACCCGTGGAGGTGACGGGTCACTGAGGAGTCGCAGGGTGGCTTCGACCCCATCCAGGACAGGCATCTGTACGTCCATCAACACCAGATCGGGACGGTGCTCGCGGGCGAGAGCGACCGCTTCCGCACCGTTCGTCGCCTCGGCGACGACCTCGAAGTCAGGCTGAGTCTCGAGCAGGACCCGGAACCCGGCTCGGACCAGGGCCTGGTCGTCGGCGACCAGCACCCTGATCACAAGATGGCGTCCGCAGCCACACCTTCATCAGACAGCGCCTCGGCGGCTAACGGGAGGATCGCTCGCAACTGCCAGCCTCCTCCTACTCCTGGGACGGGTCCACAATCGACGACACCACCGACGGCCCGTACCCGCTCCTGCACGCCGATCAGGCCATTGCCCCCAGTGGGAAGCAACGACTGGGAGCCCGGCTCTCCCTCGTCGAGAATCCGCACGACGACGGATGACTCATCGATGCTGATGTCCACGGTCGTCACTGCGGCGTTTGCGTGCTTGAGGGAGTTCGTCAGGCCCTCTTGCACCACCCGGAAGAGCGTTTGCTGCAAGGCCTGCGGCACGAGCGCGACGTGGGCGGAGCCTCGGATGGTCACGGGTAGTCCAGCCGAGCGCATTGTCTCCACGAGCCGGTCGAGCCTTGCGTTGCTGGCGGTGAGCTCCCACGGCACCGGCGAGACGACGTCACGCAGTAGCCCGAGGATGACTCCAAGCTCCTCCAGCGCCTCCCGCCCGATGTTCTCGACCACCGCCAACAGCTCGCGGACCTGCGGTTCGCCGTCGTGCAACGCCATCCGAGCAGCGCCGGTCTGGAGCACCATGACGCTCACGCTGTGCGCCAGCAGATCGTGCATCTCCCGGGCGATCCGCAGCCGCTCGGCGGCCGCGGCCAATTGTTCAGCTTCGGCCTGGCTCTCAACGAGTTCCGTGGCGAGCTGGCGCAGCCGAGCGGCTTGCTCCCGGCTGCGACGCACTACCTGTGCGAGCAGGACCACCGCGACGATGATCGCGTAGGTAGGTAATGCCTCGATGGCGCTGTGCGTCGCCGGGTCACGGAGCATGGTGACCGTCGCCACTATGAGAACGAAAGGACCGATACGCACCTGTGCTCTTCTACTGCTGAGCGAGACCACGGTGTAGATCGATATCAACAACGCCAAGAACTGAACGGCCGACGCAGGCACGGTGACCACCAACGCCTCGACCATGGCCACCGTCCCCACGAACACCAGCACCCCGACCGGGGCTCGGCGGCGAAAGGCCAGAGGCAGTGTCACCAAGAGTGTGGCAGGCACCATTACCGCCGGATGGCTGTAGTTCCGGGTGGGCTGGGTCGCTTCCAGCAATGCCGTCACGGCCAGGACGACCGCCAAGGCGGCATCCAAGATCTGTTCCCGGTCCCCTCGGTCAGTGATCCGTGCCATAGCTCCGAGGCTAGAGGCAACTCTCTCCGTCCACATCATCCGGTGGATGTACGGGACTACATCAGCGGTAGCGTCAGCGCCCCGGCAGTTGATGCCAGCAGATCATAAGTGCACAACTTGCGGCCGATGACCCCGCCGGCCGATTCCGTCAAGGTTGGAACGACGCCGGACCACCAGCCCGCCACCCACGCGGACCCGCTGCATCACCGGCGCACGTCACCTCGAAAGGACACAATCATGCGCAAGATTCTCCTCCTCGTCGCTCCCGCCGCGATGGTTCTGGCCGCCTGCGGTTCGAGCTCCGGGGCCTCGAAGTCCCCCAACTCCTCTCCAGCTGCCTCGGTCACCAGTCCAACCGGTCCAGCCGTGCAATTGCCGGTGACGAGCCGCAGCGGGTCGAAGCAGAACATCGAGGTCCTCGAGGTCATCAACTCCAGCACCTACAGCACCAATGGTGGGCCGCCGAGGAATGGTGGCCCAACCGGACAGCCCGCAGGCGGCGACAACTGGGCCTTCACCTCGGTACTGCAACAGAACGAGTCACACGTCGGTTCCGACCACGTCACCTTCGTCTTCGCCGCCGACGGTACAGCGATCGTCACCGCCGCCGAAACCTTCGCAAACGGGAACATCACAGCGCAGGGCACGGTCCCGTTCGACCGCACGCTGGCTATCCCCATCACCTCCGGAACCGGATCCTACAGCGGAGCCACCGGCACCCTCACCGTCGTTAGCAACGACCCCACCCACAGCAACCTGACCTTCAGCCTTAAAGAGCAGTAGAGCAATATTCGCCGCTAGGGCGACGGGTTCCACCGGTGGTTGCAACAGGCCGGCCAGCATGGCCGGATCGACCCTGGGCAACCGACCGGTGGATTACAGCGAGTGCTGGCCACCAAGCCGGTGGCGCGCCCGAAGCGGCGATCGGTACGTGGCCCGACCTCCTCAGCGCCACGATCGAGGCACCGGAGACCGCTCCGCCCGACTCCAGCTGACGGCCAAGCGCAGAGGCCAGAACCGACGCTGCGCCCGCGATGCCGACGGCTTCGGGGCGTCTGCGCCCCGACAGGAGCCGCCCGCAGGCGCCCCAATGGGCACAGACGACGGGGCGGAGCGGTGGTCGAGGACCACGAAGGCCCGGCAAGTCAGCTGGCCAGGCCCAGCCTCAGCACCTTTCGGGATCCATCGGAGCCTTCTTTCGAGAACAGGCCCGGGCCGGGTGGGGGGAGTTGTGGAGGTGCGGGGAATCGAACCCCGGACCTCGACATTGCGAACGTCGCGCTCTACCAACTGAGCTACACCCCCGAGGGCGGCTGCAGACTAGCGCAGCGCCCGGGGCCGTTCAGCTGGCGTTGCGGTGGAGGAGGGCTGAGTCGCTGTAGGCGTAGGCCGGCTGCTCCGGGGGGGGGCGGCGGCGGGCGGCGGGCTGGCCCACCCCGACGGGCCGCGAGTCGGCAGCCAGGGCGTAGGCCGGCGGGTGGGCCGTGGCCGGGACCCGGTTGTGGTTGGAGGAGAACCCGACCTGCATGTCACGCTCGACGGCCAGGGTCCGCAGCTGCACCAGGAGGTAGCAGTAGCCGGCCAGCAGAGCGCCCGAGGCCAGGCTCACGATCCAGAGCAGGCGAAGCTGCGGCAGGACGCCGAGGGCCAGGGTGGAGACCGTGATCAGGGCCAGGCTGACGAAGATGTCACGCCGCCGCTTCTGCATGTGTGACCGCAGCATGGCGGTGGAGCCCGCCCGGCGAGGGCCAAAGGCGTTGGCGCTGCGGGTCGAGGCGAGCCGGTTGGCGGGAAGACCGGCGCCCGGACCCCGTCGCTCGAGCGTGCCCAGCTGCTTCGCAAAGCTCCCGATTGCGTCTGACGGCGCACCACGGTGGGTAACGAACCACCAGAAGCCAACGCCGATCCAGCCGGCAAGCACGACGAGCAAGAGTACGGTCGACAAAGCGTGTGTTTCCTTCGGTTGACAACGGATGTAGCCACGACCCAAGGACCACTGCCCACCCGAGGGTGGTCGGGGCCGAAGCGATGGCAGGCACGAAGGGGCCCGCGTTTGTTGGTGCGGAGCCTAGCCGGGCGTGCCCACCGAGTCCAGCCTTTCGCCCTGCCTGACTAGTCGGGGGTGACTGGTCACTGGCCGTCGTCGTCCCAGAGGCCATCGGCGTCGGTGTCGTCGATGGCCACCGCAGGCGCGGGCGGTGCCACCGGCGGCACCAGTTCGTCGGTGCGGCGGTAGCCGCCGCTCTTGCCGCCGGCCTTCTCCCACAGGGCCAGCTCGCTCACGAACACGCTGCGGTCGGTGCTCTTCACCATGTCGTAGATGGTGAGGGCGGCCACGGCGCAGGCGGTCATGGCCTCCATCTCGACGCCCGTGCGGTCGATGGTCTCGACCGTGGCCTCGACCTCGACGTCAGCGTCGCCGAGGACGAAGTTCACATAGACCGACCCGATGGTCAGCTGGTGGCACAGCGGGATTAGGTCGGGCGTCCGCTTCGCCGCCTGGATGCCCGCCACCCGGGCCACGGCCAGCACATCGCCCTTCAGCACCGCGTTGCTGGCGATCATGTTGGTGGTCTCGGGCTGCATGTAGACCCGGCAGCGGGCGATGGCCCGGCGGTGGGTGGGGTCCTTGGGCGTGACGTCGACCATCCGGGCACGGCCGAGGGGGTCGAGGTGCGTGAGGCCGTGGTCCGACATGCCCATTGAGTCTACGGCGGCTGGATCATCCGCCGATCTGGCTCATGGCCCTGGTCGGCTGCAGGAACGAGACGTTGCCGATGGCGTGGCCCGCCCACTTGGTCCCGACCTCGGCCCGGATGGCGGTCGCCACGGCGTCGTCGTCGCCGCCACCACGCAGGACGGCTCGCAGGTCTGCCTCGCGGTGGGCGAAGAGGCAGGCTCGCAGCATGCCGTCGGCGCTGAGGCGGATCCGGTCACAGGTGGAGCAGAACGGCTCGGTGACGCTGCCGACCACCCCCACCTCGCCCGCCCCGTCGAGGTAGCGCCAGCGGCTGGCGGGCGCGCTGCTCCGGGCCAGGGGCTCGACGGGCCACCGGGCACCGATGGCGGCGATCACCTCGGCCGAGGTGACGACACGGTCGGCGCCCCAGGTGTGGCCGCCGTCGAGGGGCATCCACTCGATGAAGCGCACGGCCGCCCCCCGGTCGCGCCCGAACCGGGCCAGCTCGATGATCTCGTCGTCGTTCACCCCCCGCACCAGGACGACGTTCAGCTTGACCGGCCGCAGCCCGGCGTCCAGGGCGGCGTCGATCCCCTCCAGCACCTGGGCCAGCCGGTCGCGCCGGGTGAGGGCGGCGAAGCGGTCGGCGTGCAGCGAGTCGATGCTGACCGTCACCCGTCGCAGGCCGGCGGCGGCCAGGTCGTCCACCAGGAGGGCGAGGGTGGTGCCGTTGGTCGTCATGGCGAGATCGTGGCTGCCGTCGCCGAGGCGGGCCAGCTTGTCAACCAGGACCGGCAGCTGAGCGCGGACCGTCGGCTCGCCGCCCGTGAGCCGCAGCCCGGTGAACCCGAATCGCTCGATGCAGACCCGCGCCACCCGCTCCAGCTCCTCAAAGGTGAGGAGCTCGGCCCGGGGCAGCCAGTCCATCCCCTCCTCGGGCATGCAGTAGCTGCACCGCAGGTTGCAGCGGTCGGTGACCGAGATCCGCAGGTCGCGCACGGTTCGCCCATACGGGTCGACCAGTTCGTCGCTCACCCCGCTCAGGCTAGGGGCAGACCCCGTCCAACCGGCGCGGCTTCACCGGGCGTCAGCTGTGGTCCGCTCCGTTGTCGCCAGCGCCGTTGTCGCCAGCCCGGTTGTCGCCAGCCCCGTTGTCGCCAGCGCCGTTGTCGTCAGCCCCGTTGTCGTCAGCCCCGCAGGAGCCAGCAGCTGACGGACCCGCCGGCAGGGATGCCGTCGCCGTCGGGGACGATGGCCAGCACGTCGGCCACGGCCATGGCCGTCAGGGCGTTCGAGGCCTGGCTGCCCCGCTCTCGCACCAGCCAACGGCCGCCATCATGCTCGGCGGCCGCCCGGATGAGGTGGACCTTGCCG
>JBBSHM010000035.1:0-26173 GCA_038253125.1 Acidimicrobiales bacterium | reverse complement strand
GGCTCCGGCGGCCGGAGCCGGGGTGCTGGTGGAGGTGCTGCCCTGGGTCTGGGCGGCGGCGATGCCAAGCCCGCCGAAGGTGAGGCCGAGGGCGGCCCCGACGGCCACCACGTTGCGCCGGAAGCGCCGGCCGTGGGAGGCGCCGTCGCCGGCGGCCTCAGCCTGAACCGGACCGGCGGTTGGCCGCCCGGCGTCCGGGTTGCTCGGGTTGCTCGGGTCGCCCTGGTTGTCGGGCCTGTCCGGGTTGTCCAAGTCGTTCATCTCGTTCATCTCGACTCCGTTCCGCTCTCGTCGCCCGGCTCTCGGGACGCTGACGACAACGCTGCGGCTCCATGCTTGGAGTCGGCTGTGGATGGGTTGCGAACTCCCCCAGTTCCCGGTCAGGCCGACCATGGCGCCGCCTCGTGGCTGACGGCGGCCCGCATGGGCAGCTCGACCAAGAACCGGCTGCCCTGGCCCGTCGCCGAGGTCACTGATGCCCGGCCGCCGTGGGCCTCGACCACGGCGGCCACGATCGATAGGCCGAGGCCGGTGCCGCCGCCGGCCCGGGCCCGGGAGGCGTCCGCCCGGTAGAAGCGCTCGAACACCTTGGCGGCAACCTCGGGCGCCATACCAGGGCCTTCGTCGGCTACG
Organism: Acidimicrobiales bacterium; assembly: GCA_038253125.1. Taxonomy (GTDB): domain Bacteria; phylum Actinomycetota; class Acidimicrobiia; order Acidimicrobiales; family JAUJNH01; genus JAUJNH01. The sequence continues at coordinate 25,540 of JBBSHM010000035.1, read as the reverse complement.
ACGAGCCTGGCCAGATCCCCCTGTGACGTCACCGAGACCGTGACCGGCGAGGCCGTCGGCGTGTGGACCCGCACGTTGGCCAGGAGGTTGCCGATGACCTGGCGCAGCCTCATCTCGTCGCCCTCCACAACCACCGGCACGACCGACAGCTCGATCGGCCGGTCCGGCTCGACGGCGCGGGCGTCGCTGACGGCATCGGCCGCCAGCTGGTCGAGGCGCACCGGCACCTGGTCGAGGGGGCGGCGCTGGTCGAGCCGGGCGAGCAGCAGAAGGTCCTCGACCAGCCGGCCCATGCGGCTCGCCTCCTGCTCCATGCGCCGCATCGCCCCGGCCAGCTCGTCCTCGCCCCGCAGCGCACCGGCCCGCCACAGCTCGGCGTAGCCCCGGATGGAGGTGAGCGGGGTGCGCAGCTCGTGCGAGGCGTCGGCGGCGAAGCGACGCACCCGCTCCTCCGACGCCTCCCGGGCCCGGAACGCCTCCTCGATCCGCTCGAGCATGGAGTTCAGGGCGATGCCGAGCCGTCCCGCCTCGGTCCGCTCGCCCGGGTGCTCGACCCGCCGGGACAGGTCACCCCCGGCAATGGCGTCGGCGTCACGGGCCATGTCCTCGAGGGGGTGCACACCGAGGCGCAGCATCCACCACGAGACGAGACCGAGAGCGGCCAGCACGGCCACCGTCCCCACCATCTGGATGACCCTGATCCTGGCCACGGTGTCGTCGACCGGGGCCAGGGTGAGGCCGACGACGTTGACCGTGCCCTCGCGCTGGTCGGCCACCGCCACCAGGCGCCACGAGCCGCCGGCCTGGGCCGCCGAAGCCGTGAACGGCTGCGGCTGTTGTCGGTCGGTGGAGAGGTGGGACAGGATCGCGTCGCGCTCCAGCTGGGGAGACCCCTGGGATTCGTCGGCCAGGGCCGAGCTCAGCCGGCGGAACGTGGTGGCGGTCGGGTCGCCGACGGCGATGAAGTACTCCGAGAGCGTGCGGTCCTCGCCGGGGGCCCGGCCCGGTCCGCCGCCGGGTCCGCCCCGCAGGACCGGGCGGGACGAGACGTCGAGGAGCTGACGGTCGAGCTGGTCCAGCAGGTACGACTGGATCGTCGTCGACAGGACCAGGTTGGTGACCACAAGCACGGCGGCCACGGCGACGAACCCGAGGAGCAGCCGTCGCCGGAGCGACATCAGGCCAGGCGGGCGCTGTAGCCCACGCCCCGTACCGTCTGGATCAGAGGCGGGCCGAGGGTGTCGATCTTCTTGCGCAGGTAGCTGATGTAAGTCTCCACAACGGTCGCCTGGCCGCCGAAGTCGTACTGCCACACGTGGTCCAGGATCTGGGCCCGTGACAGGACCCGCCCGGTGTTGAGCAGCAGGAACCGCAGCAAGTTGTACTCGGTCGGCGACAGGGGCACGACGTGCTCACCCCGGCGGACGACGTGGGCGTCGTCGTCCATCTCCAGGTCAGCCAGGACGATCTTCGACGACCCCGACCCCGCGCCCTGGCGGCGCAGGATGACCTGGACCCGGGCCACCACCTCCTCCAGGCTGAACGGCTTGGTCACGTAGTCGTCGCCGCCCAGGGTGAGCCCTCGCACCTTGTCGTCGACGGCGTCACGGGCCGTCAGGAACAGCACGGGCACCTTGCGCCCGTCGGCCCGCAGCCGGCGTACGATCTCGAAGCCGTCCAGGTCGGGCAGCATCACGTCGAGCAGGATCACGTCAGGCGCAAAAGCCTCGGCCTGGCGCAGCGCCTCGTAGCCGGTGCCCGCCACCCGGACCTCGAAGCCGAAGTGGCGCATCGCCGCGTCCAGCAGGAAGGTGATGTTCTCCTCGTCGTCTACGACGAGGACCCGGGCCGGGTGATCGGAACCACTCACTCCCATGCCGCCAGTCTGCCGCCCGATCCTGGGAGAACCCTGTGAGCCCCGTCGCGTCTCCCCTGAGAACCGGAGCCGGCCGTAGCGCAGCTCAACCGAGGCTGTCCCTCGGGGGTTGCGTGGCCGCACGCGAAGCCCACATCAGGTTGCGTTCAGCAGCCTGACGCCCGCGGATGTCCAGCAGGACACGGTGGCGGAACCTGTTACGGGTAAGACCAACGTGATGGAGTGGCCTCGGGCGCGGGAGGGCGCCTGTGGGCTGCTCGCCGCCGTGGCCGGGCTGACGGCATCGGAGCTGCCCAACGCCGCTTCGGCGAGCTTTCCCAGCCTGGTCGGTGCCACCGGACAGCGGATCATCCGCAGCGCTCCGGGCGGGGTGGTCCACCGTGCTGTCGCGACGGTGGGAGCGGCCGACAAGCCGCTCCTCGTCGGCGGCGTGGTCGCCGCCGTCCTCCTGCTCGGTGCCGCCACCGCCCCACTCGCCGTCCGCCGTCCGGGGGCCGCCGACCTCCTGACGGCCGGCGTGGCCGGCCTGGCGTGGGCGTCGGCCACATCGCTCGGCTCCGGACGGCTCAGCGCCCTGTTGCCCGCCGCTGTCGGCACCCTTTCCGCCGTCGCCACCCGCCGTAGCGTGCTGTCGGGGGCACCTGGCCCTTGGTGGCGCCGAGGTCCCGACATCTCCGCCGTTGGGCTTGGGCCCACCAGCACCCGTCGGCGATTCCTCGCCGCAGGCGGGATCGCAGGAGGCGCTGCCGCCGTCGCCTTGGGGTCCGCGGCGGCGCTTCGGCGGTCCCGGGCGGCCGGCACACCGTCGGGCCTACCGGGATCAGCAGCGGGCCGGGGGCAGCCGCCGGCCGGCCTGGTCCTGGCCGGGCTGAGCCCGCTGTCGACCCCAACGAGTGCTTTCTACCGAATCGACGAAGCACTTGTCGTTCCTGCGGTCGACGTGGCCGCCTGGCGGCTGAGGCTGACGGGCCAGGTCGCCTCGCCGTTCGAGCTGTCCTACGACGAGCTGCTGGCCAGCCCGCTGGTGGAGCACGACATCACCCTGTGCTGTGTATCGAACGAGGTCGGCGGGCGGCTCGTCGGCACCGCCCGCTGGACGGGAGTCCGGGTGGGCGACCTGTTGCGCCGGGCCGGGGTAGACCCGGAGGCCACCCAGCTCGTGGGGCGGTCGGTCGATGGCTTCAGCGTCGGCTTCCCGATGGCGGCCGCGCTCGACGGCCGTCAGGCGCTGGTGGCCGTCGGCATGAACGGCGAGCCGCTCCCGCCCAAGCACGGCTTCCCGGCTCGCCTGGTCATCCCCGGCCTCTACGGGTTCGTCTCGGCCACGAAGTGGCTGAAAGAGCTGGAAGTCACCACCTGGGAGGCGTTCGAACCCTATTGGCCGAAGCGGGGCTGGGCCCGGCAGGCGCCCGTCAAGGCGTCGTCGAGGATCGACGTTCCGAAGGATTACAGCCGGGTGGCGCCCGGGCGCCAGGCGATCGCCGGCGTTGCCTGGGCGCCTTCAGCCGGCATCGCCAGGGTGGCCGTCCGAATCGACGGCGGGAGTTGGGAGCCGGCCCGGCTGGGGCCATCGCTGGGCGGCGACGCCTGGCGGCAATGGGTGACCGAATGGGATCCGGCCCCCGGTACCCACACGATCGAGGTTCGGGCGGTGACAACCACCGGACAGGTACAGACCGAGGAGAAGCGGTCATCCTTCCCCGACGGTGCCAGCGGTCTCCACACCTCTCACGTCCGCGTGGTGCCAGTGGACTGAATACCGATGCTGCGGCCGCGGCGCGGATCAACGGCCGGGTGCTCTGGGCCAACCTTTACCTGCTCTTCTGGCTCTCGCTGGTGCCGTTCTTCACTGGCTGGACGGGCGAAAACCACTTCGCCACGGTGCCGACGGCTCGTGCCGGGGCCGTGCTCCTGCTCGCCGCCGTCGTCGCCTACTTCCTGCTGCAGACCGCCATCGTGGCCGCTCAGGGTCCGGGCTCGAACCTGTCGACTGCGCTCGGTCGGGACGTGAAGGGCAAGCTCCCCGGCGTGGGCGGCGATGGCGCTGTACGTCATTGTCGCCCTCATGTGGCTGATACCCGACCGGCGGCTGGAGCCGACGATCAGCCACCCGGGCGACGCTCCCCGCCCGCCAGCGGCCTGAACCGGGGTGGCGCCGGCCCCACCGGTCAGGTGCCGGCGGCGCCCCGGAGGGCCAGGGCGCGCCGGGTCGGGCCGAGCGTGTCGCCGAGGGCAGTGACGAGGACGGCGTCGTCGACCAGGGCCAGCGTGGCCGAGCGGACCGGGCCAGGCCCGTCGGGCGCCGCCGACCGGGCGAGCGCGGCCCGGGCCGCGGCGCCGACGAGGAGCGTGCTGGCCACGACGTGAGCGCCGCCGGTCCCAGCCGGTCCCGCCGAGGTGGGCCAGGCCGGGCCGAGGGCCACCTCGGTGCACAGCAGGGGCCGGCCGTCCCGCTCCACCCTGAGCCGGTGCACGAGCGAGCCGCCCGGCTCGTCGGTGCGGCCCAGGACGATCTCGTCGCACCAGACCAGGTCGGCGTCTGGGGCCAGGGAGATGAGGGTGGTGAGGCGGTGGTCGGCGTGGCGAACGACGACGGTCGGCTCGGGCCGCCAGCGCAAGCTGGCCCCCTCGCCCACAATGACCACCATGCGGGTGGAGGAGGCGGCCGAGCCGGGGCCGGGTAGGACGATTTGGGCGGCCACGCTGCGGACGGTGAGCGACGCGCCGGGGCCGACCGTCAACTCGAGCGTGAGGTCGTCGCCGCCCACCGGCCCCGCCGCCGTGCCGACCAGGTGCAGTCCCGTGTCCGTCTCCCGGAAGGTCAGGGGGGGCGCCGAGCGCAACGTGGTGCAGCGCGAGCGGCCGCCGGACCCCTCGGCCACCACCCGGGCGTGGGCCCTCACCCGGGCGCCCTCCAGGTCGCGAGGGCGGCGAGCAGCAGGTCGACGACCGGCGCCGCCGTCGGGTCCTGGCGCAACGAGACGAAGACGGTGGGCCGCGAGCCCCGCTGGGCGGCGGCGTCGCGGGCCATCACCTCGAGGTCGGCGCCTACGAAGGGAGCCAGGTCGACTTTGTTGACGACGAGCAGGTCGCTGGCGGTGATCCCGGGGCCGCCCTTGCGGGGGACCTTGTCGCCGCCGGCGACATCGATCACGAAGACCTGCAGGTCGACCAGCGCCTTTGAGAACGTGGCTGTGAGGTTGTCGCCCCCCGACTCGACCAGCACCAGGTCGGGGGCGAAGCGAGCCTCCAGGGCCTCGACGGCGTCGAGGTTCTCACTGATGTCGTCGCGGATGGCGGTGTGCGGGCAGCACCCGGTCTGCACCCCGACGATCCGCTCGACCGGCAGCACCGCCCGGCGGGTGAGGATGGCGGCGTCCTCCCTGGTGAAGATGTCGTTGGTCACGGCCACCATCGACAGCCGGGGCCAGAGGGCGGCGCACAGGCAGGCGACCAGCTCGGTCTTGCCACTCCCCACCGGCCCCCCTATCCCCACCCGCAGCGCGGCGCCCGGTGGCACGTGGCGGCGCCCGGGATCAGCGGCGTGGAGCCCACCCATGGCACCTCCCGCGGGGAGGGGGCCCGAGGAACCTCGTGCATGGGGCCGCCCGAGGGCGGTCACGTGGCGAACAGCCGGCCGTCGGCGGCGCCGTGGGCCACGGCGGCGATGTCCGCCAGCGTGGCGCTCCGGGCAGGCAGCTCGCCGAGGGGCCCATCGGCGTAGGTGGCGGCCTCGGCCACGACGGCGGCGGCCATCTCGGCCAGCCCTGCGGTGACGGCGACCACGGCATAGGGATCCAGGCCGAGCAGCCGCACCCCGGCCTGCATGGGGGTGGTCAGGCAGTGGTGCACGCTGAGGGCGCCGACGTCGACAACGGACAGGGCGGCCGCCACCCCTGCGAGCCCCAAGGCGACCGCCTGGTGCGGGTCTTGGCCCCGGTTCGCAGCGACGGCGAGCAGCGGCGACGGCCAGCACCGGCCGGCCACCCGAAGAAGCTGGCGGCCCAGGCGCCGGGAAGCGGCCCGCAGCGCCGGCACGGGCGTCCGGGCGTCCACCTCGGCGTCCAGGCGATCCAGCAGCCTCAACACCAGGTCCCAGCCCTGGCCCGGAGCCAAGCGGGTGGCGGTGGCCATGGCAACGGCGGCGTCGACCAGGCCCACCGTGCGGAGGCGCCCCTCGGCAAAGGCGGTGAGCGAGGCGAGGTCGGTGACCCGGCCGTCGGCCACCGCGGCCTCGACGCCGGCCGAGTGGGCGTGGCCGCCGGCCGGGAAGCGGCCGTCGGCCAGCAGCAGCAGGGCCTGCATCAGAAGAGGAAGTAGCGCTGGGCCATCGGCAGCACCTCGGCGGGCTGGGCTTCGACCAGCTCGCCGTCGATGGTGACGGCGAAGGTGTCGGCGTCGACCTTCACGTCGGGGCGGGCGGTGTTCTCGGCCAGGTCGTCCTTGGTGAGGTGGCGGCAGTCGGCCACCGGCACCAGCGGCTTGGCGAGCCCGAGCCGGCCGGCCAGGTCGCCGCCTTCGAGGGCGAGAGGGGCCACGAAGATCACGCTGGTGGCGGCCGCCACCGGGGGGGCAGCGCCGAACATCGGCCGGGGCAGGATGGGCTGGGGGGTGGGGATCGAGGCGTTGGCGTCGCCCATCTGCGCCCAGGCCACGAAGCCGCCCTTCACCACCACCGAGGCCCGCACGCCGAAGAAGGCAGGGTCCCACACCACGAGGTCGGCCAGCTTTCCCACCTCGACCGAGCCCACCTCGCCGGCCAGGCCGTGGGTGATGGCCGGGCAGATCGGGTATTTGGCCACGTAGCGGCGGGCCCGGTGGTTGTCGGCCCGGCCGTCGCCGGGCAATGCGCCGCGGCGCTCCTTCATCTGGTGCGCCGTCTGCCAGGTGCGCAACGCCACCTCGCCGACCCGGCCCATGGCCTGGGAGTCGGAGCCGATCATCGAGATGGCGCCCAGGTCGTGGAGGATGTCCTCGGCGGCGATCGTCGATGGGCGGATGCGGCTCTCGGCGAAGGCCAGGTCCTCGGCGACGGCTGGATTCAGGTGGTGGCAGACCATGAGCATGTCGAGGTGCTCGTCGATGGTGTTGAGCGTGTGCGGCCGGGTCGGGTTGGTCGACGAGGGAAGCACGTTGGGCTGCGAGCAGACGGTGATGATGTCGGGGGCATGGCCGCCGCCGGCGCCCTCGGTGTGGTAGGCGTGGACGACCCTCCCGGCGATGGCGGCCAGCGTCGACTCGACGTAGCCGGCCTCGTTCAGGGTGTCGGTGTGGATGGCAGCCTGCACTCCCTGCTCGTCGCACACCCGAAGGCAGGCATCGATGGCGGCCGGCGTGGTGCCCCAGTCCTCGTGCAGCTTGAAGCCCGAGGCGCCACCGGCCAGCTGCTCGCGCAGGCCCTCGGCTGAAGTGGTGTTGCCCTTGCCGAGCAGGGCGATGTTCAGCGGCCAGCAGTCGAGGGCCCGCAGCATCATGCCGAGGTTCCACGAGCCCGGGGTGACGGTCGTGGCCTTGGTGCCCTCGACCGGACCCGTGCCGCCGCCGATGACGGTGGTCGTGCCGCCGGCCAGCGCCTCTTCCAGGATCTGCGGGCAGATGAGGTGGACGTGGCTGTCCACGGTGCCGGCGGTCACGATCTTGCCGTTGCCGGCCAGGATCTCAGTCGACGGCCCGATCGCAAGGTCCGGGTGGACGCCGTCCATGGTGTCAGGGTTTCCGGCCTTGCCGAGAGCGGTGATCCGCCCGTCACGTACGCCGATGTCAGCCTTCACCACCCCCCAGTGGTCGAGGATGACGGCACCGGTGATCACCAGGTCGGGGGTTCCCTCGGCCCTGGTGGCGGCGCCCTGTCCCATGGATTCGCGTATGACCTTGCCGCCCCCGAAGACCGCTTCGTCGCCGACGCCGGCCAGGTCCTGCTCGACCTCGATCAGGAGATCGGTGTCGGCCAGGCGGATGCGGTCACCGGTGGTGGGGCCGTAAAGGGCGGCGTAGCGGCGGCGCTCGAGCTCCATCAGGCGAACCGCGGCTCATCGAGCAGCGGGCCGCCCACCTCGCCTCGCAGGCCGAGGACCACCCGCCGGCCGGCCAGGTCGACCAGGGCGACGGTCCGCTCGATGCCCGGTTCGAACCGCACCCCCGTCCCAGCCGGGATGGCCAGGCGCTTGCCGCGGGCGGCAGCCCGGTCGAAGCGCAGCGCCCCGTTGGCCTCGGCGAAGTGGTAGTGCGAACCCACCTGGATGGGCCGATCGCCGGCGTTCACCACCTTCATCTCGGCCACCGACCGCCCGTCGAACAGCTCGACGGGCGGCCCGTCGCAGATGACCTCCCCGGGGATCACTTCATCCGATCGGGTCGTGCAAGGTCACGAGCTTGGTTCCGTCGGCGAAGGTGGCCTCCACCTGCACCTCGGGCACTAGTTCGGCGATCCCGTCCATCACGTCCTCCCGGGTCAGCACGCGACGGCCGGCGTCCATCAGGTCGGCCACCGACCGCCCGTCGCGTGCACCCTCCAGAACGAACGAAGTGAGCAGGGCCACCGCCTCCGGATGGTTGAGGCGCAGGCCGCGAGCCCGCCGCTCCCTGGCCACCATGGCCGCCAGGCTTACGAGCAGCCGCTCCTGTTCATGAGCTGTGAGGTGCACCGGGGTCAGACACTAAGTTCGGCGAAGCTGGCGAGGGCAACCGACTCGGTGGTGCCCGACCGGGTGATGCGGCCGGCCTCCATCACGGCGTAGCGTTCGGACAGGCGGAGGGCGAACTCGACGTACTGCTCGACGAGCAGGATCGACATTCCGGTCGAGCGGTGAAGCTCGGCGATGGCGTCCTCGATCTCCAGGATGATCGACGGCTGGATGCCCTCGGTGGGCTCGTCGAGCAGGAGCAGCCGGGGTCGGGTCACAAGGGCGCGGGCGATGGCCAGCTGCTGGGCCTGGCCGCCGGACAGCAGACCGGCCGGCCGGTCGAGGAGCTTGCGCAGGGCGGGGAACACGTCGAGGGCCTCATCGATCGCCGCAGTGTCGCGCCGGCTGGCCCGGGTGCGTTCCAGCACGACGAGCAGGTTCTCCCGGGCGGTGAGCTGGGGGAAGACCTGGTGGCCCTGGGGCACGTAGCCGATGCCCGCCCGGGCCCGGTCCGGCGCCGACAGCTTGCCGATCTCCTCACCATCTAGGCGGATCTGGCCGGCCCGACACCCGAGGAGGCCCACCACCACGTTGAGCAGGGTCGACTTACCCACGCCGTTGCGGCCCATCAGGCAGGTCAGGCTGCCGTCGGGCACCTCCAGGCAGACGTCGAACAGCACCTCGCTCCGGCCGTAGGCGGCCCGCACCTGGTCGACATCCAGCCTCACGGCAGGGCCTCGACGGGTACCGGGGCGGGGACCGCCCCCGACCGCGCGTCCCGCGAGCGTCCGAGGTAGACCTCGCGCACGATCGGGTCGGCCTGCACCTCTTCGACCGTGCCCTCGGACAGCACCCGGCCCTCGTGGAGCACCGTCACAAAGTGGGCGAACCGGCGGAGGAAGGCCATGTCGTGCTCGATGACGATGACGGTGTGGTCGGCGGCCAGCTCCTGCAGCAGCGCCCCGGTCTCCAGGCGCTCCTCCGGGCTCATGCCGGCCACCGGCTCGTCGAGGAGGAGCAGCCTCGGCCCCTGCACGAGCAGCATGCCGATCTCCAGCCACTGCTTCTGCCCGTGGCTGAGAGCACCCGCAGGGCGGTCGGCCACATGATCGAGCCGGATGCGCTGCAGCGTGCGGGCCACAGCATCGCTGACGCCCCGCCGGCGCAGGAACAGCGCCGGCAGCCGACGCCGGAACGAGTCGGCCAGGTCGAGGTTGTCCAGCACCGTGAGCGACTCGAAGACCGTTGGGGTCTGGAAGCTGCGGCCGATCCCCATACGCACCCGGACGTGCTCCCGGAGCCGACCGAGAGCCTGGCCCTCGAACATGACATCGCCGGCCGAGGGGGTGGTGAGCCCGGTGATGCAGTCGATGAGCGTCGTCTTGCCGGCGCCGTTGGGGCCTATGAGGAAGCGCAGCTCGCCCGCCTCGACGGTGAGGTTCACCCCGTCCAGGGCCTTGAACCCGTCGAACTCCACGGACAGGCCCCGCACTTCCAGCACCGGCGGTGCTTTCCGCCGGGCATCGGACCGCTCCGCCGGCCCGTCCGTCGCGCTGGCGGGGTGCCCTGCCATCTGATCGGTGGGCTGTGTCCGCTCGTGCACCGCGCTCACGTCGCCTCGATCGAAGTGGCGCTCGCAGGCGTGGCCGCGGGCGCCTCACGTCTGCGAAGCCCAGTGGCCCGCTGCCAGAGCGAGCGCACCAGCCCGGCCAGGCCGCCCGGGATGAAAGCCAGCACGAGCACGAACAGCAGCCCCTGCAGGTACTGCCAGTCGTCGGGGCGGGCAGCGCTCACCGTCACCCGCGCCCAGTTGACGGCGATGGCCCCCGCCACCGCGCCCCACAGGGTTCCCCGCCCGCCGACCGCCACCCAGCAGACCATCAGGATCGAAGGCAGGAAGTCGAACTGGCCGGGCGAGACGATGCCGAAGACCGGCGCGGCGATGGCCCCGGCCAGACCGGCCATGGCCGCGGCGATGGAAAAGGCGATGGTCTTCACGACCGCCGGGTCGTAGCCGAGGAAGCGCACCCGGTCCTCGCTGTCGCGGGTGGCCTGGAGGAGCTTGCCGTAGCGGCTGTTGACGATCTTCATGGCCACCGCCAGCACGACGAGGAGCCCGGCCGCGGCCACCGTGAACAGCCAGGTGGCGGTGCCAGGGTCGTACTTGCTGCGGCCGAAGATGTTGGTGAAGCCGGTCAGGCCGTTGAAGCCGGAGGTAAGCTTCAGGTTGCCGACCAGGATCAGGGCGAAGATCACCGCCGTGGCCTGGGTGAGGATGGCGAAGAACGGGCCCCTGATTCGGCGCTTGAACACAAGAAGCCCGAGGAGGGCGGCCAGCCCGGCGGGGACGACAACGGCGGCATAGGCCGTGAACCAGAAGCTGGAGAATGGGCGCCACAGCAGGGGCAGCCCCCTGTAGTCGCTGTATAGGCTCATGAAGCTGGGCAGGCTGCCCTTCGGCACCTGCTTCAACGACAGGTGCATGCCCATGGCGTAGGCCCCGAGACCAAAGAACAGGCCTTGGCCGAGGGCCAGCATCCCGCCGTAGCCCCACGCCAGGTCGAGCCCGACAGCCACCATGGCGTAGCAGAGCCACTCGGCCCACTGGCGGACCGACGCCGGGTCGCCGAGCAGGTTCGGCAGGGCGATGAGGGTGGCGGCGAGAAGGCCGAGCGCCACGCGGGCCGGCCATGACCGGCTTCGGCCCGTAGCGGCCCGGCGGGGCGGAGGCGAAACCGCCACCTCGGCCCGGGGGGCGTCGAGCTGGGCGGTCGTCATGCTGTGAGGCCCCTCGTCCTGAGCGAGACGATCCCGTTGGGCCTGAACTGAAGGAACAGGACGACGAAGCCGAACACCGCCACCTTGCCGATGGTCGAGGACGTGAAGTGCTCCACGTAGGCGTTCAGCAGCCCGAGGACCACCGCGGCGATGACCGCTCCCCGGAGCTTGCCGAAGCCGCCGACGATGACCACGAGGAAGGCGCTGAGGATGTAGCCGGTGCCCGTCCCGTAGCCGATTGGCCCGATCAGCGCCACCGCCACCCCGGCGAGGCCGGCCAGTCCCGAGTCGAGGAAGAACGTGGTGGCATCGACCCGGGCCGTCGGCAACCCGGAGACGGCGGCCAGGTCACGGTTCTGCATGACCGCCCGCATCCGCCGCCCTGCCGGCAGCCTGGTCAAGAAGACCCAGACCCCGGCCAGGGCGACGGCGACCAGAAGCAGCACGAACAGCCGGGCGTGGGTCATCGACACGCCGAGCACGTTCCACTGGCCCCTCAGGAACGTGGGGGTGACCACGTCCTTGTTGTTGGCCGAGAACAGGTCCTTGGCCGCCTGCTGCAGCAACAGGCTGACTCCGAACGTGACGAGCAGAGTGTCGAGCGGCCGGCCGTACATGCGCCGCAGCAAAAGCCTTTCGAGCACCAGCCCCAGCAACCCCGCCACCGCGAACGCCACCGGCAGGGCTACCAGCAGGGCCACACCCTGCAGCGACGCGAACACCGTCGTCTGCAGGACAAAGGGCACGTAGGCCCCGGCCATGATGAACTCGCCGTGGGCCATGTTGATCACGCCCATCTGTCCGAAGGTGAAGGTGAGGCCCAGGCCGACGAGGAGGAAGATCGACGCCAGCGTCAGCCCGATGTAGAGGTTGCCGAGGAGGGTGCTCATCGTTCGCCTACTTGACCGCGTCGCACTCCGCTCGGGCCTGGCCGGTGGCCAGGCCCCCCGCCCAGGCGTAGGTGTCGAGGCACGGGTCTGGCGCCACCGGCTTTCCCGAGTTCCAGACCTCGTCGATCTGGCCCTTGGCGTTGATCATGCCGATGCGGGCCGTCTTGAAGACGTGGTGGTTCTTGGCGTCGACCGTCAGGGTGCCTTCCGGCGCGTCGATGGTGACGCCCGCCGCCGCGGTCCTGACCTTGCCGACCTCGAACGATCCGGCCTTCTCGACGGCCGCCTTCCACAGGTACACGGAGTTGTAGCCGGCTTCCATCGGGTCGCTGGTGGGCTTATCGGCCCCGTACTCCTTCTGGTAGGCGGCAACGAACGCCCTGTTCCTGGCATTGTCGGTGGTCTGGTAGTAGTTCCACGAGACCAGGTTGCCGGCCAGGTTGTCGACACCGATGCCGGGCACCTCTTCCTCGGCGATGGATACCGACACGGTCTGGATGGCCGAGGGGGTGTTGCCCTTGGCCTTGAGCTCTTTGAAGAACGAGACGTTGGAGTCGCCGTTCAGGGTGTTGAACACGACCTGGGGCTTGGCGTCGAGGACCTTGGAGACGATGCCCTGGACGTTGGTGTCGCCGAGCTGCAGGTACTCCTCGCCCAGGACCTCCATGCCGTTGGCGGCGGCGTACGCCTTGATCTCCTTGTTCGCCGTCCTCGGGAAGACGTAGTCGGAGCCGACCAGGAAGACCTTGGTCAGACCCTTCTCCTTCATGTAGTCGAGGGCCGGGACTATCTGCTGGTTCGTGGTGGCGCCCGTGTAGAAGATGTTGGGCGAGACCTCGAGGCCCTCGTACTGCACCGGGTAGAAGAGCAGCGACTTGGTGCCTTCGACGACTGGCTTCATGGCCTTGCGACTCGACGACGTCCAGCCGCCGAAGACCACAGACACCTTGTCGGTTGTGATGAGCTTCTCCGACTTTTGGGCGAAGACCTCGGGCTTGGACTCACCGTCTTCGACCAGCGGTTCGATCTGCTTGCCGAGCACCCCTCCCGATGCGTTTATCTCCTTGATGGCGAGCAGCGCCGAGTTCTTCACCGCAACCTCGCTGATGGCCATGGTGCCGCTCAACGACTGGAGGACGCCAACCTTGACGGTGTTCCCTGCCGTGCTCTTGGGAGCCTGACCACCGGCGGTGGAAGATCCGGAGCTGCAGCCGGCGGCCAGCAGCACGACGCTGATGATGCCGGCGACCGGTACACGCCACGATCCTTGAAACTTCATGTACATCCTCATTCTCCGCAGGGGGCGCAGGGTTGCGCCTTCGTCTGGCAGCGGACGCTACGGATCGCTGATTTCCCGGCAGTTCCGCCGATGTGACGCTCGTATGAGCGTGACCTGACGAGAGTCTTTACGGGCTCAAGGTCGGCACCTGACGCTCTACGCCACCCTGCTCGCCAGGCGGCCCACCCGCTGATGAGCGACCGCCTGCAGGTGTCGTGGGCTGTTCACGGCGCCGCCACTACGGCGAAACCCTGAACGGAAACTCTTCCACCCATGGCCACGCCCGAGGCGACATCGGTGGAGCTGGTCGACAAGCCCGTGCGAGCCGCCGCAGCCCCGGGCTCGCCGACCGCCACGCACTGCCCGTACTGCTCGCTGCAGTGCGGCATGCAGGTCGAGGTGAAGGCCGACGGTGTGGCGGTCGCCGGCCGCCCGTTCCCCACCAACAACGGCGGCCTGTGCGTGAAGGGCTGGACGGCAGGCGAGCTGCTCACCCATCCTGAGCGGCTCACCACTCCCCTGATGCGGGCGTCGGCCTCCGACGAGCTGCGACCCTGTTCGTGGGACGACGCCCTCGACCGGGTGGCGGCCGAGATCGGCCGCGCCCAGGAGCGCCACGGTCGCGACGCCGTCGGCGTCTTCGGGGGCGGCGGGCTCACGAACGAGAAGGCGTACCTGCTGGGCAAGCTCGCCCGGGTGGCCCTGCGCACGGCCAGCGTCGACTACAACGGCCGCTTCTGCATGTCGTCGGCGGCCACCGCCGCCACCATGGCGTTCGGCATCGACCGGGGCATGCCGTTCCCGCTGGCCGACCTGGCTGCCGCCGACACCATCCTCCTAGTCGGCACCAACGTGGCTGAGACCATGCCCCCGGCGATGCAGCACTTCGCCGAGCAGCGGCGCCGGGGCGGCCGAGTCGTAGTGGTCGACCCGCGGCGCACCCCCACCGCCGAGGCGGCCGACCTGCACCTACAGATCGAGCCGGGCAGTGACCTGGCGCTGGCCAACGGCCTGCTGCACGTAGCGCTGCGCGAGAACCTGGTGGATCGCGACTTCGTGGCCTGCCGCACCTCCGGTTTCGCCGCGGTGCGCCGGGTGGTCGAGTCGTACTGGCCCGACCGGGTCGAGCGGCTGACCGGCGTGCCGGTGGAGCAGATGCGCCTGGCCGTGCGGTCGCTGGCCCGCCCGCTGTCGGGGATGATCCTGTCGGGCCGCGGCCCCGAGCAGCAGAGCAAGGGCACCGACACCACGCTCGGGTGGATCAACCTGGCCCTCGCCCTGGGCCAGGTGGCCAAGCCGTCCTCGGGCTTCACCTCGCTCACCGGCCAGGGTAACGGCCAGGGCGCCCGCGAGCACGGGCTGAAGGCCGACCAGCTACCCGGGTACCGGCGGATTGACGACGCCGAAGCCCGGGCCCACATCGCCGCCGTCTGGGGTGTGGACGCCGACGACCTCCCCGGTCCCGGCCGCTCGGCCTACGAGCTGCTCGACACCCTGGGCACCGTCGGCTCGGTGCGGGCCCTGCTGGTCATGGGCTCGAACCCGGCGATCTCGGCTCCCTCGGCCGGCCACGTGAGGGAGCGGCTGGCCGCCCTCGACTTCCTGTGCGTGGCCGACCCCTTCCTGTCCGAGACGGCGGCGCTGGCGCACGTGGTGCTGCCGTCAGCCCAGTGGGCCGAGGAGGACGGAACCATCACGAACCTGGAGGGCCGGGTGATCCGGCGCGCTGCGGCCGCCCCGCCGCCGCCGGGCGTGCGCACCGACCTGGCCACGCTCCAGGCCCTGGCCGAGCGCCTCGGGCACCCGACGGGCTTCCCCGCCGACGCCCGGGCTGTGTTCGACGAGCTGCGCCGGGCCAGCGCCGGCGGCCTCGCCGACTACGCCGGCATCACCTGGGAGCGCATCGTGGCCGAAGACGGCGTCTTCTGGCCCTGTCCGAACGAGACGCACCCCGGCACGCCGCGCCTGTTCCAGCGCCGATTCGCCACGCCCGACGGCCGGGCCCGGTTCACCCCCGTCACCCACCGCCCGGCCGCCGAGGAGCCCGACGAGGAGTTCCCCCTCTGGCTCACCACCGGGCGGTCGATGCGTCACTACCAGTCCGGCACCCAGACCCGGCGGGTGGCCTCGCTGGTCGAGGCCGAGCCGTCAGCCTACGTCGAGGTGCACCCCCAGACCGCCCGGTCGCTGGGCGTAGCCGAGGCCGAGCCGGTGCGGCTCACCACCCGCCGGGGCTCGGCCCTGGTGTCGGCCCGGCTGACGACGGCGATCCGGATCGACACCCTGTTCGCCCCCTTCCACTGGGGGGGCGCGTCGTCCGCCAACCTGCTCACCAACCCGGCGCTCGACCCGAAATCGAAGATGCCCGAGTTCAAGGTCTGCGCCGCCCGCCTCGAGTCGGCGCTTCCTGCTCGGGCCCTAGCGAGGAGTTCCTGATGCGAGAGTCCCGGCCCCGGTTCCTGCAGGGCATCCACCCGTTCGAAGGCCTCGGGATGGACAAGCCCTTCCTGATCGACCCCGAGCTCACCTACGTGGTGCCGGAGGGCTGGGAGGCCCAGGCCGTCTATTTTCGGGCCGGCAACAGCTCGGACGAGCTGGTCACCGTCCAGCTCGTGCGCGACGGGGTGCCGATGCGCCTGTTCCCCGTGGGCGCCAAGGACACGGTGCACGTGTCGCTGCGCATCGTCGAAGATCTCCTTTCGGCCACCCGCCTCGAGGTGCACTTGGCGGCGCCGCCGTCAGCGAGCGGCTGGATCGTCGTCGATCTCGGCCTGATGGAGGTCTGAGGGTGTCGCTGACCCTCGACCACCCCGCCGATCACGTCGCCGCCGCCGGCTCGAACCGCACCCGGCTGGTGGTGGTGGGCAACGGGATGGCCGGGGCCCGCACCGTCGAGGAGATCCTGCGCCGCGGCGCGCCGAGCGGTTCGAGATCACCATCTTCGGCGACGAGCCCTACGGCAACTACAACCGGATCCTGCTGTCCGAGGTGCTGGCCGGGGCCGAGGACGCCAAGGAGATTTTCCTCAACCCGCTGGCCTGGTACCGCGACAACGACATCACCCTGCGCGTCGGCGTGCGGGCGACCGAGGTTGACACCTACGCCAGGAAGGTGTTCGCCGACGACGGCTCGGTGGTGGCCTACGACAAGCTGCTGCTGGCCACCGGCAGCCGTCCCTTCGTCCCGCCCATCGAGGGCCTGAGCGATGCCGACGGCAACCTGAAGGCCGGCGCCTTCGCCTTCCGCACCATCGACGACTGCAACGCCATGCGGGCCCACGCCGCCCAGCCCCGTCGGGTCGTGGTGCTGGGCGGCGGCCTGCTCGGTCTCGAGGCGGCCCGGGCGCTGAAGGAGCACGTGGCCGAGGTCCACGTCGTGCACGGCACGTCCACGTTGATGAACCAGCAGCTCGACTCCGAGGCCGGCGCCATCTTGAAGGCCGGCGTCGAGAAGCTCGGCGTCCAGGTCCACCTCGAGAAGAGGACCGTGGCCGTCCTGGGCGACGGCCAGGTGACTGGCATCACGTTCTCCGACGGCACCGGCATCGACACCGACCTGCTGGTGGTGGCCACCGGGATCCGCCCCCGGGTCGACCTGGCCCGCGGCGCCGGGCTGGCCGTGCAGCGGGGCATCGTCGTCGACGACCAGCTGCGGTCGGTCGACGACCCGGACGTCTACGCCGTGGGCGAGTGCGTCGAGCACCGCGGGCTGGTGTACGGCCTGGTGGCGCCGCTGTGGGAGATGGCCGCGGTGTTGGCCGACCACCTCACCGGCGCCAACCCCACCGCCGCCTACCGGGGCTCGAAGCTGGCCACCAAGCTGAAGGTGGCCGGGCTGGAGGTGGCGGTGATGGGCCTGAAGGAGCCCGAGCAGCCCGGCGACGAGTTCGTGCGGGTGTCCGAGCCCACCCGGGGCCGCTACAAGACGATCGTGGCCCGCGACGGCCGGCTTGTCGGCGCCACCCTCCTCGGCGACCTGTCGCGGGTCGCCTTCCTCACCCAGGCCTTCGACCGGGGCACCGCCCTGCCCGACGAGCGCCTGGCCCTGCTGTTCGATCTCGGCGGTCCTCCCGAGGCGGTGAGCACCGCCGAGCTGCCCGACGACGTGCAGGTGTGCAATTGCAACGGCGTGACCAAGGGCGCCATCCGGGCCTGTGTGGCCGGCGGCACGGCCACCATCAAGGGCGTGATGGAGGCCACCCGGGCCGGCACCGGCTGCGGGTCCTGCAAGGCCCTGGTGGCCGACGTTGTGGGGTGGGCCGCCGGCGGCGCGGTCGAGGACGACCCGTCGAGCTCGTGGTACGTGGCCGGCGTCCCCCTCGGCAAGGCCGAGCTGGTGGCCGCGGTCAGGGCCCAGGGCCTGCGCTCGGTGTCGTCGGTCTTCGCCGCCCTCGCCGGCGGCGTCGAGCACGCCCCCAGCAAGCCCGGCCTGGCCTCGCTGCTGAAGGTGGTCTGGGCCGCCGAGTACGAGGACGAGCGCGACGCCAGGTTCGTGAACGACCGGGTGCACGCCAACGTCCAGAACGACGGCACGTTCTCGGTGGTGCCCAGCATCCCCGGCGGCATCACCACCTCCGACCAGCTGCGGCGCATCGCGGAGGTAGCCGACCGCTACCAGGTGCCGATGATCAAGCTGACCGGCGGGCAGCGCATCGACCTGCTGGGCGTAAAGAAGGACGACCTGCCCCGGGTCTGGAGCGACCTCGGCATGCCGTCGGGCTACGCGTACGGAAAGACCATGCGCACCGTGAAGACCTGCGTCGGCATCGAGTTCTGCCGATTCGGGCTGGGCGAGTCCACCACGCTCGGCCTGCAGATCGAGGACCGCTTCAAGGGCCTCGAGAGCCCGGCCAAGATGAAGCTGGCGGTGGCAGGCTGTCCGCGCAACTGCTCGGAAGCGATGGTCAAGGACGTAGGCGTGGTGGCCATCGAGGGCGGCCGTTGGGAGATCTACGTGGGCGGGGCGGCGGGGGCCAGCGTCCGCAAGGGCGACGTACTGGCCACCGTCGACAGCCACGAGGAGGTGGTGCGCCTCTCCGGCCGCTTCCTGCAGTACTACCGGGAGGAGGCGCGGTACCTGGAGCGCACGTACGACTTTGTCCCCCGCGTCGGGATCGAGCACCTCCGGGCCGTGGTGGTGGAAGACGCGGAGGGAGTCGCGGCCCGCCTCGACCTGGCGCTGGAGGCATCGGTCGACGCCTACCACGACCCTTGGCTGGAGGCGGCCGAGCCGCGCACGCCGAACCAGTTCTCGCCGGCGATAGAGGTGGGGTCATGAGCGGGTCGCCGCCTGCGGAGGCCGAGCACCACCTGGGGCCGGTGGGCCAGGTCCCCCTCGGTGAGGGCCGCATCTTCGACGTCGACGGCTGGGCCGTGGCGGTCTTCCGGCCCCGGGCCGGCGGTGTGCTGGCCGTCGACCCGGTGTGCCCGCACCGCGGCGGACCGCTGGCCGACGGACTGGTCGGCGGCACCCTGGTCGTCTGCCCGCTCCACGGCTGGACCTTCGACCTGGCCTCGGGGTGCCGGGTCGGTGGGCCGGAGGCGGTGGCCAGCCACGACGTCCGGGTGGAGGCCGGCCAGATCATCCTCAGCCGGCTGGCGGTCTCGTCCGGCCCCGGCGGCGACTGAACAGGTCGAGGGGCAAGAAAGCCGAGACGACCCAGTTGGGGGCGTCGACCACCTCGCTGAGGCGCAGGTCGACCGCCACCGAGCACAGCGCGTAGGCCGCCTCGGGATCCAGGCGGTGCTGACGCTCCAAGTAGGCGATCATCCGCTCGACGGCCTGGCGGGTGGCACCCATGAGGTCGGGCCCGATGCCGGTGGTGGCGTGGTAGCCGGCGGCGGCCGCTGCCGGCCGCTCGAGAGGGCGGGTGACCTCGAACTCGGGGGTGTCGATGGCGAGGTCGCGCCGCACCGACAGCCGCAACGACACCGTCATCGGACCCTCGATGGCCGTGCCGCAGACCTCGCCGTCGCCCTGGGCGGCGTGGGTGTCGCCCACCCCGAACAGCGCTCCCTCCACCTCGACGGGCAGGTAGAGCGTGGCGCCCGGGCCCAGCTGGCGGATGTCGAGGTTGCCTCCCACCCGGCGGGGTGGGAGCACGCTGTGGTTGCCCGGTTCGGCCGGGGCCACGCCGAGGACCCCGCAGAACGGCTCGACGGGCACGCGGATGCCGTCGGTGAAGGCGGAGTCGGGTCCGTCCAGCTCCCACACGTGCAGCCACGGGTCGGGGAACGCGTCGGCCAGCAGCCCGAAGCCGGGGATGAGGGCCGTCCAGCCGTAGGAGCCGGGCTCGACGGCCAGGATCTCGACCTGCAGGACGTCGCCGGGCCGGGCGCCCTCGACGTAGACCGGGCCGTTCACCGGGTTGACGCGGTCCAGGTCGAGCCCGGCCACCGAGGCCGGGTTGGAACCGGGCCGCAGCTGCCCGCCGGAGGCGTCCTGGGTCTCGACGGTCAGCTCGGCGCCCGAGGCGACCGACACGAGCGGCGGCCGGTCGCGGCTCCATCCGTGGTGCACGTCGGGGCGCGCCAGGTGCAGCGAGCCACCACCCCGGCCCCCTGCCGGCGGCCGGGGGCCGGACCGAGTCGAGCTCGGGTCAGGCGACGGCGTCGAACAACCCGATCGGCGCCGGCTCGACCTGGCGGGCGGGCTCGGCGGCGGCGTGGGTGGCGTGTTCCACGAGCCACCGGAAGAGCTGGGCGTGCTCGAACCGGTCGGTCAGCAGCTCGGGGTGCCACTGCACGCCGACCTGGGGCCGGTCGACGCTCTCGATCGCCTCGATCACCCCGTCGGGTGCCCACGCCACCGGGCGCAGGCCGGCGCCGACCTGGTCGACCGCCTGGTGGTGGAGGCTGTTGACGCCGAACGGTCCTGCGCCCGTGATGGCGGCCAGCAGGCTGGACGGCTCGACCTCCACCGTGTGCACCGACTCGCAGTCCCGCTCGGGCACGCGGTGGGGCAGGCTCGTCACGGTCGGGAGGTGCTGGACGAGCGTGCCGCCGGCCGCCACATTGAGGAGCTGGGCGCCCCGGCAGATGCCGAGGATCGGCAGGGCGGCGGCGGCGGCCGCGGCCACCAGGGCCACCTCCCACGCGTCGCGGGCCGGATCGACCCCGCTGGCCTCGGGGACAGCCTGCTGGCCGAAGCACCAGGCGGCGACGTCGCCGCCGCCGGTGAGCAGCAGGCCGTCGAGCCCGGCAACGACCTCAGTGGCGTCGGCGTCTGCCAGGACCGGCAGGACGAACGGGAGCCCACCGGCTGCCCTAACGGCCTCGCAGTACACCAGGTTGACCTGCTCGACCAGCCGCGAGCCATCCAGGGTGCGGATGCTCGTGACGCCGATGCGAGGCCTCATGAACTGATGGTACGCCGGCGCGGGTTTCCACATGGTTACGGCCCGGGGGCCTTCGCGTCACAGCGTCGGTCTCGTGATCCCGTATCACAGGCCGTGGGTCTGAAGCCACAGCTCGAGCAGGCCCAGCTGCCACAGCTTGTTGTAGCGAAGGGTCGTCAGCTCGTTCGGGGAGGCGAGGAGGTGCTCGACGTGGCCCGGGTCGAACAAGCCGCGGTCGCGAGCCGCCGGAGCGTGGAGGGCGTCGCGCAGGAGGTCCACGTAGGGACCTTCGAGCTGGATGAGCGGGGGCACGGGGAAGTAGCCCTTCGGGCGGTCGATCACCTCGGCGGGCAGCACCCGCCGGCCCACCTCCTTCAGAATGCCCTTGCCGCCCTGGGCCACCTTCAGAGCGCCGGGGCAGGCGCCGGCCAGCTCGACGAGCTCGTGGTCGAGGAACGGCACCCGGGCCTCCAGCCCCCACGCCATGGTCATGTTGTCGACC
The DNA here is from genome assembly GCA_038253125.1 of Acidimicrobiales bacterium. Taxonomy (GTDB): domain Bacteria; phylum Actinomycetota; class Acidimicrobiia; order Acidimicrobiales; family JAUJNH01; genus JAUJNH01. The sequence continues at coordinate 4,256 of JBBSHM010000035.1, read as the reverse complement.
CGTTTGACCGGATCCTCGACCAACATCACCTCGGTGTCGATGCGCAGCGCCCGGTCCAGGGCGGTCCGAGCGCCGGCCCGGGCGAAGTGCTCGGCGATGAACTGCCTGCTGACGTCAGCGTCGACCTGGTGGTCGGGGCGCACCACCGCGGCGATCTCATCGTGGGTGCGGTCGCAGAAGACCGACTGGTAGCGGTCGACGCCCGTGGACCCGTCCTGCGACATCGGCTGGTACCAGTGGTAGCCGGCGAACACCTCGTCGGCCCCCTGACCGGACTGCACCACCTTGACCGACCGGGCCACCTGCTGCGACAGCAGGTAGAAGGCCACGACGTCGTGGCTCACCATGGGCTCGTTCATCGCCCCCACCACGCCCGGCAGGGCGTCGAGCACGTCGCCGGTGGCGACGAAGATCCGGTTGTGGTCGGTGCCGAACCGCTCGGCGATCAGGTCCGACCAGCGGAACTCGTCGCCCTCCTCGTCGCCGATCGTCTCGAACCCGATGCTGAAGGTGGACAGGTCCTTCTGGCCAGCCTCGCTGAGCAGGGCCACGATCAGGCTCGAGTCGAGGCCTCCGGACAGCAGCACCCCGACCGGGACATCCGCCTCCAGCCGGCGCCGCACCGCCGTTCGCAGGCTCTCGGCGACAGCGTCCTCCCAGTCGGTGGCGTCCCAGTCGGCCTTGGCCTCATCGGGCTCGCCGCGCACCTCCCAGTAGCGCCGCTCGTGCCGGCGACCGTCCGGCTCGACGGTCAGGACAGTGGCCGACGGCAGGCGCTTCACCCCCGCCAGCAGGGTCCGCTCGCCGGGCACCACGGCGTGGAACGTGAGGTAGTGGTGCAGGGCGACCGGGTCGATCGAGGTGTCCACCTGGCCGCCGGCCACCACCGCGGGCAGGGTCGACGCGAACCGGATGCCGCCGGGCACCTCGCTCAGGTACAGGGGCTTGATGCCGAGTCGGTCGCGGGCCAGGACGGCCCGGCCCGAGTCGCGCTCGACGATGCACAGGGCGAACATGCCGATCAGGTGCTCGACGAAGCCGGTGCCCCAGTGGTGGTACGCCTTCAGCAGCACCTCGGTGTCGCTGGTGGAGAAGAAGCGGTAGCCGGCCGCCGAAAGCTCCTGGCGAAGCGCCCGGTGGTTGTAGATGCAGCCGTTGAAGACCACGACCAGCCCCAGCTCGGCGTCGACCATCGGCTGGTCACCGCGCCGGGACAGGTCGATGATGGCCAGGCGCCGGTGGGCCACGGCAACCGAACCGCAGCTCCACAGACCGGCGCCGTCGGGGCCCCGGTCGTCCAGAAGGGCGGCCATGCGCACGGTGGCGTCCACCTCGACGCGGCTGCCATCGGTGCGCAGCTCGCCGGCGATCCCGCACACGGGCTCACGAACCTCTCGGGGCGGCGGCCCGAACGGTCTCGGGGAAGAGCAGGTCGACGAAGCGCTGGGCCGTGGGCCGGGGCTCGTGGTTGGCCAGCCCGGGCTGTTCGTTGACCTCGATGACGACGGCGTCAGGGGCGTCGACGGCTGTGATGAGCAGGTCGACCCCGGCGACGGGCAGGTCGACGGCTCGGGCGGCCGCCACCGCCATCTCCCCGAGGTCGTCGTGCAGGAGGTCGGTGACGTCGACGATGGTGCCACCGGTGTGCACGTTCGCCGTCCCCCGCACGACCACCACCAGGCCCGCCGGCACCACCTGGTCCAGGCTGGCGAAGCCGGCGACGCCCACGGTGGCGCGGGTGATCTCGTCCAGCGGGACCACGGTGTTGGCGCCGGTGGTCGCCGTCCGGACCCGGTTGAGCTCGGCGATCAGCTCGCCGAGCGGCTGGGTGCCGGTGCCGGTCACCGACGGCGGCCGCCGCACGGCTGCCGCCACCACCTGGCCGTCGATCACTACCACCCGCAGGTCGTCGCCTTCGCAACGCTTCTCCAGCAGCACCTCGGGCCAGTGTCGCTGGGCCTGGTCGCCGGCCCGCCGCAGATCCTCCGGAGTCGTCACCCCGACGGTGATCCCCCGCCCCTGCTCGCCCCGGGCCGGCTTCACCACAAGGTCGCGGTGAACGGCGAGGAAATCGAGATCAGCGTTGTCGAAGGTGGCCGCCTTCCCGGGGGCGATCGGCAGGCCGGCGTCGTGCAGCACCCGGCGGGTGAGCAGCTTGTCGTCACAGCGGCGGAACGCCACCGCGGTGGTCAGCTCGGACAGCGACTCGAGCGTGGTGACCGTGCGGCCGCCGAAGCGCAGGCACAGCTCGCCAAGCTTCGGATCCACCACCTCGACGGCCACGCCCCGGGCCCGGGCCTCGTCGACGATCACCCGGGTGTGCCGGTTGAGCGCCGCGTAGCCCGCGGCCTCAGCCGCCACTCAGCGCCCCGGAGGTTGCCACACCCCGGGTGTAGCACCTCCCCCTGCGCTGGCGCACCGGTCCGACGCCCCGAGCGGTGAAGATCGTGTTTCATCTCGGTGAAGCAGCGAAGACTTCGGGCCCCTGCCATTGACGTAACGGCTCCGAAGGGGCCAGCGTTGGGGAATGGCGAGTCGTTGGAAGACCGAAGCCACGCCCGAAACGATGACGTTGGGCGTCGAAGAGGAATATCTCGTGGTCGACGAGCGGTCAGGGGCGCTGCTCCCCCGGGCCGATCACCTCACGGCCCACGCCAAGGCCACGATGGGCGACGGGGTCACCCTCGAGCTGAACCTCTGCCAGATCGAGGTGGCCACGCCGGTGTGCCACACGCTCGGCGACGTGCGTCGGCACTTGGGCAGGCTCCGCCTCCAGCTCTCGACGGCGGCCGAGGAGACCGGCTACGGGGTGGCCGCGGCCGGGACGCATCCCTTCAGCCGGTGGCAGGACCAGCAGGTCGACCTGGGCAACCACCGTTACCAGCGCATGGTTGACAACTATCAGATCGTGGCCCGCCAGCAGGTGATCTGCGGGTGCCACGTGCACATCGGGATCGACGACCCGGATGTGGCCGTCGCGGCCATGACCCGGTCCCGACCTTGGCTACCCGTCCTGCTCGCGCTGTCGGCCAACTCGCCGTTCTGGCAGGGGCTCGACAGCTACCGGCTGCAGGTGTGGCAGCGCTGGCCGACGTGTGGGATGCCGCCGGCCATGTCGACCCGCGCCGAGTTCAACGAGCTGGTGCACGACCTCGAGGCGATCCACGCCATCGAGGACGCCACCTTCCTCTACTGGTACGTGCGACCCTCCGAGCGGTTTCCCACACTCGAGTTCCGGGCCGGCGACGTGTGCCTCAGCCTCGACGAGGCGGTGGCGATGGCCGGCCTCGTCCGAGCGCTGGCCTGGACCTCGGCCGCCGAGGCGCAGGCCGGCCTGCCCCTTCAGCCCGCCTCGCGCGAGGTGCTGGATGCGGCGATGTGGCGGGCATCGCGCCACGGCCTCGACGGGACGCTCGTGTCCCCCACCGGCCAGGCGGTGCGCCCGGCGGCCAACGTCGTTGCCGAGTTCCTGGACCACGTTCGCATCGGCCTCGAGGCCCACGGCGACCTCGACGAGGTGACCGAGCTGGTCGCTGGGATCCTGGCTCGCGGCAACGGGGCCAGTCGCCAGCGCACCGCCTTCGCCCGTCGCGGCGCGGGGATCGATGTCGTCACCCGCATCCTGGAGGAGACCTCGCCAGGTGTCAGCCACCGCAGCTGAGGACCCCATCAACCGCCCCCGTTGCACCGACCTCATCCTCCAGGCCAAGGGCGACCGGTCGCTCTCCTTTCCCAGCTCGCCGTCACCGTCGGACGCTCCGAGGTGTGGACGGCGGCGGCGATCCTCGGGCAGGCGCAGATGGACGCCAGCGAGTCCGCCGCCCTGGCTGATGCGCTGGGCCTCGGCCCGGATGTCGTCGCCGCCCTGCAGCAGCACCCGATGCGCGGCTGGCTGGTCCGGTCGTGCTCGGGGGCTGGATGTCGGGCTCGACGCTGCCCCACGATGGCCAGGCTTCCAACAAAGGGCATCGTCAGACTGTGGGGGGCTCGCACCCCCTCACAGCAAGGGATCTGTGTGGCCCGCTCGCCAGGACCTGCGGCTCGAGGACGGACTTCAGTTCGACGACGTCGACCACTGGGTGGGGTCGGCCTGCGTCTTGTGCAGCAACGGTTGCGGCTGCGACATCGCGGTCAAGGACGGCGAGATCAAGCGGCTGTTGCAACGAGGTAGGTTGAGTATACGTCGTGGGCGTTCTCCCATTGGTGGATGCGGCGGGGCATCGTGTTGATGTTCGTCTCGATGCTCTGCAGTTGGG